>JAAYAO010000458.1 GCA_012719335.1 Propionibacterium sp.
GAACTGCAGGACATCATCGCGATCCTGGGTGTCGACGAGCTCGGCGAAGAGGACAAGATCATCGTCAACCGGGCCCGCCGGATCCAGCAGTTCCTGTCGCAGAACACCTACACCGCCGAGAAGTTCACCAACGTGCCCGGCTCGACCGTCGAGGTCAAGGACACCATCGAGGGCTTCCGGATGATCTGCGACGGCGAGGTCGACCACATCGCCGAGCAGGCCTTCTTCAACGTCGGTGGTATGGAAGACGTGATGAAGCGCTGGTCCGAGATGGAGAAGGGCAACTGACGATGGCGAATTCCCCCTTGCACGTCGAGGTCGTCTCGGCCGAGAAGGTGGTCTGGTCGGGGGAGTCGATCAACATCATCGCCCGTACGGTCGAGGGTGACATCGGCATCCTGCCCGGACACTCACCGCTGCTGGCGGTGCTGGTGCCCTGCGGTGTGGAGATTCTGTCTCCGGAGGGTCAGCGGGAGATCGTCGCCGTGGACGGCGGCTTCATCTCGGTGGCCCACGGCCGGGTGTCGATTCTCAGCCAGTACGCCCGGCTCGGCCAGGAAATCACCCTGGCCGAGGCCGAGCGCGAGCTGGCCGAGGCGACCCGACACCTGGAAACCGATCAGGACGACGAGGAGATTCGTCGTCGTTACAATCGCGCCAGCGCACAGGTGAAGGCAGCTCAGAAGATTGCCTGACAACCGTTCGTCGGGGCCATTGCACGCCGAGTAGTCTTCGCTCATGGAGTGGTTCGGCGTTGTGATGATCGGCGTGCTGGTCGCGCTGATCGTCGTCGCAACGCCCTTGGTGTGGTTGTTCGCACGGCGTCGCTGGCTCTCCCGTTCGGGAGGACTCTTCGACTGTGCGGTACGCAGTGTGGATGCGGCGGCGAGCCCCGGATGGGTGCTCGCCGCCGCACGCTATTCCGGGGAGTATCTGGAGGTTTTCCGGATCTTCTCCCTCTCCTTCCGCCCCAAATGGCAGTTCCGGCGCCGGATGGTCGACATCGTCGGTCAACGCGAACCGGACGCCGACGAGGCCGTCGTGCTGTTCGAGGGGCAACGTATCGCCCGCCTGCAGAGCACCGAACAGGAATGGGACATCGCCCTGGACCCACAGTCGTTGACCGGGCTGTTGAGCTGGTTGGAAGCCGCACCCCCGGGGCCGGAGAACCAACGATCATGAACCGAGTCGGAGTGGGTGTGCTGGCCGGTGCCCTCGGCCTGATCGTCGGCGGCGGCCTGGTGCTGCTGGTGTTGGCGGTGTTGGCCGGCACTCATCACGGCCGCCACGAACCGACCGTCGTGCAGTACGCCTGTTCGGAGGATCGCCGGGTCTGCCTGGAACGCACCACACAGCCGCCCTTCCTGGACGTCGGCCACGACAGCCGTCGAATCAACGTCTACCTGATGCAGGACGACGGCACCCCGCTGCCGCGGTTCAGTTACTGGGAGGACCCGTTCCACGACGACCCGGTGAACATCGACTTCTCCGAAACCCGCATCGTCCTCACCGGCGACACCGCCACCCTCGTGCTGAACGCGGAGCAATACGGCAACATCGGCTGAGCCGCCTCGCCGGGGTGTGGGTGACTGAAGTCTCAAAGCTGGAGTGAGTGACGGCCATTATGGCTTTCGTGTGCTCCATGCTTGCGTTTTGAGTCATGGTTGGTTGGCGGAGCGGTTCTCGTGAGGGTGTGCAGTCACTGGTTTCGAGACGGCCCTGCGGGCCTCCTCAACCGGTGTGTAGCCGTTCGGCTGGTTTCGACA
>JAAYAO010000459.1 GCA_012719335.1 Propionibacterium sp.
CGGCCCGACTCCCAGTTCGGTTTCGCGCTCGCCACACCCGGGGCCGCGATCGTGCCCGAAGCGGTCTACCCGGCCGAGGAGCTGGTGACCGACCCGGCCGAAGCGGTCGGCTCCGGCCCCTACCGGGTGGTCTCTTTCGGCGCCGACCGGGTGGTGTACGAGGCGAACGAGCACTACACCGGGGACACCCCGGCCCGGGTGCCGCGGGTGGAGGTCGTGGTGTACCCCGACTCGGCCTCGGTCGAGGAAGCGATGCAGGCCGGTGAGGTGGACGCGGTGTGGCGGGCGCTGAACAGCCAGGCCCACACCCGGATGGACCGCCAACTGGAGACCAACGGGGAACTCACCGACAGCGGTTTCGCCCGGCTCACGATCACCGGCGGGCGGGTGCACCGGCTGTTGTGGCAGGAGTCCTCCGAACCGGGCGGGGACCCGGTGGCGCGCCGGCTGGTGCGCGATGCCCTGCAGGATCAGCGCACCCTCGATTCGATCGTGCCCCCACCGGTGCCCGGCCATCACAGCAGCTTCGCCCAGGGGGGCCAACCCGAGTTGGTCGTCCCCCCGGGCAGCCCGCGCCGGCTTCGGCTGGCGGTGGAACCGACCGCACCCGATGCCACCGACAACGCCTCGACGGTGCGCTCGCGGTTGGAGGAGAGCGGCGCCTTCCGGGTGAGTGTGGTGGACGCGGGTGAGGCCGCCGACCTGGTACTGACCGACGACACCGCGCCCAACTCGACCGCGATCGCGTGGGTGCGGCCGTACCTGGACCGGCCGACACACACCTCGGTGTTGCCGCTGATGCTGCTGCGCAGCGCCTACGGGGAAGCCACCGACGAGGAGACCCGCAACGACCTGATGGGTCGGATCCAGGAGTTCGCGGTGTCGGATGCGACGGTCGTGCCGGTGTGGCAGAGCGACGAGCACCTGTACGTTCGGCAGGGTTATGTCTACGACACCGGGGAGATCCAGCCCGGGTGGCAACTCGGATTGTGGGGGTTCCGGAACGTTGGCTGAGCAGGACTGGACGGGGGTGCACACCGGTGACCTGGTGGCCGGTGAGCGCGTCACCCTCTCGGACAACAAGGGTCGCAACCACTCGGTGGTGCTCGAACCCGGCGGTGTCTTCCACACCGCCAAGGGTGCGATCAGCCACGACGACCTGATCGGTGGCCCCGAAGGGGTGGTGGTCACCTCCAGTGGTGGCTCCTGGTACCTGGTGATGCGGCCCCTGCTGGAGGAGTTCACCGTCACCATGAAGCGCGGCGCGGCGGTGATCTACCCCAAGGACGCCATGCACATCCTGATGCAGGCCGACATCTTTCCCGGGGCCCGGGTGTTGGAGGCCGGGGTCGGGTCCGGTGCCCTGACGATCAGCCTGCTGCGGGCCATCGGTGAACACGGCACCCTGTACTCCTACGAACGCCGCGACGACTTCGCCGCGATCGCCGCCCGCAACGTCGACGGGTTCTACGGCGGCCGGCACCCGGCCTGGCAACTGCGGGTCGGGGATCTGGTCGACACGATCGGGCCGGAACCGGTCGACCGGGCGATTCTGGACATGCTGGCCCCCTGGGAGTGCATCGACGTGGTCGCCGACCGGCTGATCGCCGGGGGAGTGCTGTGCTGCTATGTGGCCACCACCACCCAACTCGGCCTGGTGATGGACACCCTGCGCGCCCACCGCGGCTTCACCGAACCCCAGGCCACCGAAACCACCATCCGCCGCTGGCATGCCGAAGGGCTGGCGATCCGCCCCGCCCACACCACCTCCGGGCACACCGGATTCCTGATCTTCGCCCGCCGGATGGCGCCGGGGGTCAACGCCCCGGTTCGTCGGCGCCGACCGGCACCGGGCGCCTACGGGCCCGACTACACCGGCCCCCGCCCGCCCGGGGTGGACGCCGGCGGCACCGAGGAGGAGGAATCGGCATGAGCCGGGAGAGCGAACTGTCCGCGCAGGTCTACCGGCTGGCCGAGGAGGTCGACCAGTTGCGGCTGCGCGACGAACGGCAACGCGGTGAGATCGACCGGCTGGAACGCCGCCTGGCCGAAGCCCGGGAGAAGGCGCGAGCCACCGCGAACCGCGGCGACCGGCTGCAGGAACTGCTCGCCGAGGCCCGGGAACGGCTGGTGAAGCTGCGCGAGGAGGTCGAATCCCTCGGGCTGCCGCCGAACACCTTCGGCACCTTCCTGGCCCTGGTCTCGGACCGGGTCGCCGATGTGTGGTCGCAGAGCCGCAAACTGCGGGTGCAGATCGCCCCCGACCTGGACACCGACCGGTTGGAACCGGGCCGGGAGGTGCTGCTCAACGACACGATGCTGTTGGTGGGGGTACTGCCGGCCACCGAGGTCGGTGAGGTGCTGACCCTGAAGGACACCCTGCCGGACGGGAAGCGGGCCGTGGTGGTCGCCCCGGGCGACGACGAAACCGTGGTGCGGTTGTCGGACGCGGTGCTGGCCGGGCCGCTGCGTCCCGGCGATTCGCTGCTGGTCGACCGCAAGGTGCAGATGGCCTACGAGCGGGTACCGAAGATCGACGTGGAGGATCTGGTGCTCGAGGAGGTGCCCGACATCGGGTACGGCGACATCGGGGGGCTGGGCCCGCAGATCGAGATGATCCGCGACGCGGTCGAACTGCCCTTCCTGCACCGGGAGCTGTTCGCCGACTACGACCTGGAACCCCCCAAGGGCATCCTGCTGTACGGCCCGCCGGGCTGCGGCAAGACGATGATCGCGAAAGCGGTCGCCAACTCCCTGGCCCGGTCGGTGCGGGAACAGGGCCCCGCCAACGGCCGCTCCTTCTTCTTCAACATCAAGGGCCCCGAACTGCTGAACAAGTACGTGGGCGAGACCGAACGCCAGATCCGGCTGATCTTCCAACGGGCCCGGGAACGCGCCGCGGACGGGATGCCGGTGATCGTGTTCTTCGACGAGATGGACTCGCTGTTCCGCACCCGCGGCACCGGGGTGTCCTCGGATGTGGAGAACACCATCGTGCCCCAGTTGTTGAGCGAGATCGACGGGGTCGAGCGGCTGGCGAACGTGATCATCATCGGCGCCTCGAACCGGGAGGACATGATCGACCCCGCGATCCTGCGTCCGGGCCGGTTGGACGTGAAGATCAAGATCGAACGACCCCGGGAACCCTCGGCCCGCGACATCATCGGCAAATACCTCACCGAACGGCTGCCGATCGCCCCGGGACACACCCGGGAGGAGCTGATCGAGTCGGTGGTGCGCGACATCTACGCCGAATCGGACGAGAACCGCTTCCTGGAGGTCACCTACGCCGGTGGCGACAAGGAGGTGCTGTTCTTCCGGGACTTCGCCTCCGGCGCGATGCTGCAGAACATCATCAGCCGGGCCAAGAAGATGGCGATCAAGGCCCGCCTGGACACCGGGCAGGGCGGCATCTCACCGGAGCATCTGCGCCAGGCCTGCCGCGACGAGTTCAGCGAGAACGAAGACCTGCCGAACACCACCAACCCCGACGACTGGGCCCGGATCTCGGGCAAGAAGGGCGAACGGATCGTCTACGTGCGCACCCTGGTGTCCAGCGGGGGGCCGGGCCGCACGATCGAAACCGTCGGCAACACCGGCCAGTACCTCTAGGCCGAGGCCGGACGCCGTCCGCGCAGCAGCAACAGGGCCAGCAACCGCCACCCGGCCAACAGCGCGGCCAACACCAATACGGTCACGGTGATGAAGGTCCAGTGGGTGGAGTCCTGGGCGACGAACACCCGCAGCAGGTTGCCGAGCACGACCGTCACCACCAACAGCACCAGGGCCCGGCCGACCCGTAACGGCTCCTTCCAGAGCCGTACCACCAGCCAGCCGATCAGCAGCCCGGCCAGGAAGGGCCAGGCGGTCTGCGCGATACCGCCGGGGGTGAGGGCCTCATTGTGGGCGGCCCGGCCCAGAACGGCGAAGACAACGACGGCGACCAGGTCGATGCCCAGGGCGACCGGCCAACTCGGAACAGAGGTGCGCATACCCCGACCCTACCGCCGCGGCGCGGTGCGGTCGTTCAGGCGAACACCGCCAGCAACACCAGGGCCAGAATGACCACCACCAGCACGACCAGCGTGACCACCAGGCAGCCGACACCCTTGATCTTCTGTTTCTCGGTACCCAGTGAGCCGGTGGTGAACTGATGCAGCGGTGGGGCGTAGTAGACCTTCACCAACTCGCCGGGACGCACGTCGACGTCCAGGGACGCCTGACCGTAACGGCGCAGCCACTGGCTGTGCGCCTCGATGTGGCGCCGTCCGGGTGGCACATTCACCGCCACCGGGGCGGTGACGTGCACGCCCTGAATCTTGTGGCCGTCGATGGTGACGGTGGGCGGCACCAGGTTGGAAACCAACGCATTGCCCTGCACGGTGATCTCGATGGTGCCGGGGGCCCCCGGCCCGGTCGGTGGCTGAATCATGGCGTGGATCGTAACGGGGGCGGGGGTCGGGCGATCAGACGTTCAGGTAGTTCAGGTACACCACGAACACCGTGGTGACCATCGCGAGGATGCCGATCAGACCCACGATGATCGGCGTGGCGTCGCCGGAGCGGGCCGCGGGCGGTTGGCCCGGGGACGGGGTCGCGCCGGGCCAGGCGGGGCCGGCCGGTGGTTGGCTCGGCTGACCACCCCAGGCGCCCGAGGACGGCCACTGCGGTGCGGGTTGGGACACTTCGCCTCCGTCGGTCGCGTCTTTGCCCGATGGTAGACCGGGCCCGGGGCTACAGTATCCGGCAGTAGTCCCGATGATCCGAGGTTCGTGTGTCCGGTTCGAATCCTTTCGACTTCAGCGAGTACGGGATGGGGTCGCAGCCCGGGGGAGGCGCCCCCGGTGCCAACGACCCCTTCGCCCGTCCCGCGGCGCCGCCACCCACCGCGCCCGCACCGAACCCGCCGGCCGGTGGCGCCGACCCCTTCGCCACCGCCCCGTCCGGCAATGACCCCTTCGCCCGCACCGATGCCCGGGCCCTGCACCCGGGCGGTGCCGCCGGCTCACCGTCCCTGGTGGCCGCGTCCCCACCGGTGCTGCTGCTGGTGCTCGCCCTGGTGGCGGCGCTCGCGGCCGGGGTGGTCGCGCTGCTGGTGAACCAACCGGTCGTGGCCATCATCTGCTGGGTGATCGCCGGCCCGATCGGTATCGGCCTGGTGGCGCTGTACGTCCGCAAGGACACCTACGCCCGGTCGGCCGGTCTCTACGCCGCCCCGGGTTTCGTCCGTCCGCTGTACTGGTTGACCGTGGTGGGATGTCTGGTGGCCATCTGGGCGCCGGCCTGGCGCATCGCCGATTGGGTGGGACACCTGTGAACCGGATGCGATTGCGCCCGGGCGCGGCCGCGGCGGTGCTGCTCGCGGTGTTGTTGGTCGGCCAGGTACTGGCCGGGGTGTTCCTGCCCCGACCCGCGCAGGCGGCCGAGGAGTCCGCGGTCGACAATTACGGCGCCTGCCTGGCGAGTGAGAAGAAGGGCGACCTGCTGGTGTTGGTCGACACCTCGGCCAGCCTGCAAACCACCGATGCCGCCGGGGCGCGGGTGGATGCCGGCAAATACCTGCTGACCCAGTTGGCCGAGTTCGCCGAACAGGCCGAGGTCGAGTTGAGCGTCACCGTCAGCGGCTTCGCCAACCGGTACGAACCCGGATCGGGACGGTGGGACGCACTGAACCCGTCCAGCGTCGACAAGGTGCTCGCCGAGGTGGACGACTTCCGGCAACGCAACACCGGGCAGGGCACCGACTACTGGCTGGGCCTGGACGGGTCCCGCCGCGATCTGGCGAACCGGGCCGAACAGCGACCCACCAAATGTCAGGCGATCATCTTCTTCTCCGACGGCACCCTCGACATCGACCGGGCCCCCGATGAGGCGGACAACCCGATCGACCGGCCCTACGACCCCGACAACCCGCTGGGCAACGACGCCGACCGCAACCGGGCCCGGGAGAAAGCCGCCGCCGACATGTGTCGCGACGGGGGACTGGCCGACCAGGTGCGCGCGAGCAACATCGTCATTCTGGCCGTCGGCCTGACCCCGGACGAGGCCGGCGCCCGGGACTTCGACCTGATGAAACGGGTCGCCACCGGGCAGGGCGACGCCGGGCCGTGCGGCTCGATCCAGGAACCGCCACCGGGCAAGTTCACCCTGGTCAGCGACATCGACGATCTGCTCTTCGAGTTCGACAAGTACACCAACCCCGGCCAGGAACCCACCGTCACCGAACGCAAGGTCTGCCAGGGCGGGGTCTGCCCCGACGGGGCGCACGCCTTCGTGCTGGACAACTCGATCACCAAGATCCGGGTACTGGGGCAGGCCACCATCGACCGGGCGCAGGTCTTTCTGATCGCGCCCAACGGCCACGAGATCGAACTCGAACACAGCCCCACCCCGGTCGCCACCGAGTTGGACGGGGTGGAGCTGAGCTACCAGTGGCCCTCGGAACGCAGCTTCGCGCTGACCGCCGACCACGCTGCGGCCACCACCTGGTCGGGGCAGTGGCAGGTGGTGTTCGTCGACCCGTCGGCCGAATCACCCACCGGCGTGTCCCGCACCAGCCTGCACCTCTTCGGCGACCTCTTCCCGGCCTGGCCCGGCGCGGCCGACACCGAGATCCGGGCCGGTGAATCCGCCGAGATCACCCTCGGCCTGCAACGCAGCGACGGCACCGCGGTCGACCCCACCGGCCTGCTGGGTGAGGTGACCCTGGACGTGTCGCTGGTCACCGGCGGCCTGGCCAAGGAGCTGGCCACCGGCCTGACCAAGGACCAGATCGCCCAACCGCTGAACCTCGACGGCGAGAACCTCACCCCGGGCTCCTACAGCCTGCGGTTGCGGCTGAACGTGACCACGGCCGGCACCACCGACGACGAGGGCAACGACGTGCCCGGCACCCAACTCGCCCCCCAGGTGGTGGACGTACCGGTCGAGGTGCTCGCCCCCTACGGGTACCCGGGATTGGCCGAATCGGTGAACTTCGGCTCCGCCGACGGCGAGGTGAACCTGACCGGCACGCTGGCGGTGACCGGGCCCGGATGTGTCTGGGTGACGAGCCAACAACCCGACATTCTGACCGGGCCCGAAGGCGTCACCGACGTCACCATCGCCTCCGACCACGCCCAAGCCGAGAGCTGTCTGCGGGTCGAGGAGGGCGCCACCGCCGAACTGCCCGTCCGGCTCACCTCCACCCAGGTGGGCACCGGCGGTCTGTCGGGCACCTTCACCGCCCGGATCGCACCCCTGGATGCCCCGGATCAGGCCCAGGACGTCGAGGTCGACTACCGCGCCGACCTGACCCGTCCGCTGAACACCCGCAACTTCGTTCTCACCCTGATCCTGGCGCTGATCCTGGGCCCGGGGATCCCGTTGGCGCTGCTGTGGTTGACCAAACGTGCGAATGCGAAGATCCCGGACCGGCCACTGCTGTACCAGGAGATTCCGGTGCAGATCCAGCGCGACGTGCAACGCAACGGCGCCCCGTTGGCCTTCGTCGACGGTGACCTGCGACAGATGGCGCAGATCCCCGCCGGTGGCACCCGACAGTTGACCCTGGGTGGGGTCGAACTGGCCGCGAAGACCGGCGCCTCACCCTTCGGGGAGGGCCGGGTCGAGGTGAACGGCACCCCGCGCTGGGTGGGAACCACCCGGGGCGCGGGCTCGTCGGCGTCCCTGCCGTTGGCGGTGCACAACAACTGGGTGCTGCTGCACGACCCGACCGGCCCGGCCGATCAGGCCGCGCTGCTGTTCCTGGTGGCGGGGGAGGCGACCCCGGCGCGTCGGGAGGAATTGCTGATCGACGCGAACCGGAAGGCGCCCGACCTGTTGACCCGGATCCGGGCTGCGGCGGCCGAAGCCGGCGTCACGGCACCACCCGGGCCACCGCAGGGTGGCGGAACCCCCTTCGGTACCGCCCCCGGGCCGGCCGGGCCGAACCCGTTCGGCGCACCCGGGCCGGTGAACCCCTTCGGGGGGCCACCACAGGCCGGCCCACCCACCGGCGGGCAACCGGGTGGGTCACCGTTCGGCGGAAGATGAGACAGTGACACGACGGGAACACCCCGGAGACGAAGGAGAAGGTCGATGAAGCGGTTCCTGGTGCTGGGCTATGGCGGTTCCGGCGGATCCACGTTGGCGTACATGATGGATCAACTGCGCTCCGACTTGGCCGCCGAGGGCATCGACCGGATTCCGGCGGGCTGGCAGTTCGTCCACGTCGACGTACCCAGCGGTGAGGAAAGCGGCCCCGACGGGCTCGGCAATGTCGAACAACAAGGTGGCCGCTACATCGGGTTGGGCCCCAAGGCCGGCTCCTATGCCGACCTCGATCACACCGTCAGCCGCCGGTTGGCCGGTAACCGGGCGCTGGACACCATCGGCACCTGGGCGCCGCGCAACCCGGCTTCGATCGCCACCCCGATCTCGGTCGGCGCCGGCCAGTACCGAGCCGTCGGCCGGATGATCACCCTGTCGAAGGTCGAACAGATCCGCGCCGACCTGCAGACCGCCTGGGACGACCTGCACCGCAACGAAACCCACTCCGAGATGGCGCAGGTGGCCCGCACCCTGAAGATGGACGGCTACTCCCAGCAGGAGGTGCCGATCGTCCTGGTGGTGTCGTCGATGGCCGGTGGGGCGGGCGCCTCGATGGCCCTGGACGTGTGCCGGATCCTGACCACCATCCCGGGGCTGGACCCGAAGCTGATGGCGGTGTTCATGGTCTCGGCCGACATCTTCGATTCACTGCCCGAATCGGCCCGCAGCGGGGTGCGCTCCAACGCGTTGGCGATGCTCGGTGAGATCGTCGCCAGCCAGACCGGGGTGGCGGCCGCCCACGACATGCGGATGCTGGACGCTCTCGGCGCGACCTTCGGGTCGATCCCGGAGATTCCCTTCGCCCGGGTGTTCCCGGTCGGCCGGTTCGTCGGCTCGCAGCGCACCATGTTCGGTGACGGGTCGCCGAAGGCGATCTACCGTGGCCTGGCCCGGGGCTTGTCGGGAATGATGATGTCGGAGGAAGCCTCCGGCCAGTTCGTCTCCTACGACCTGGGCAACACCGGTTCGGTGCCGCCGGATTCGCGCTACCTCGGCTGGGGCGCGCAGGCCGACGCCCTGCCCTGGGGCTCCTTCGGGTTCGCGTCCCTGTCGATGGGCCGCGACCGGTACGCCGAGTACGCCGCCCAACGCATCGCCCGCTCCGCGGTCGACCGGCTGCTGGACGGCCACCTGCAGGAGGGCAACACCGCCTCGGGCACCGAACAGGTCAAGGCCCTGGTGCAGAGCCAGTGGCGCCGCACCTGCGCCGATTTCGGGCTGTTCGAGGGCTCCGGGTCGAAGGACTACGGCCCGTTGGCGAACTGGTTGCAGGCCTCGGCCCTGCCCCGACAGACCGTCGACCAGGTCGGGCGGGGCGTGATCTCGTCCTACGTGATCGGTCAGTTGCCGCCGCCGGACGGTCACGAGTCCCAACAGTGGGTGCCGATCCTCTCCCAGGTGCTGGCCGCCCAGCGCGGCGCGCTGACCGAGGCCACCGCCCAACAGGCCTACACCTGGAGCTTCGAGTTCGCCCGCGGCCTGCAACACCGCACCGTAAACGCCGTCGGCCAGGCGATCGCCCAACTCGGCCTGACCTATGCCGCTGCGGTGCTGCAACGGATGGAAGCCCACCTCAAGGAGTCGGTGATTCCGGCCGCCCAGGAGCTGAGCCGGTTCGACAACACCGACATCGTGGCCCTGCCGCCGGAGGTGACCAACGCGATCGCCGGGATGCGCGGCAAGATCGTCAACGGCGGTGAGATCATCGACCGGATCGCCTCGGCTCTGCTGAACAACTTCCACAACCACATGTACGCCAAGGCGTCGGGACGGTTGGCCGAGGTGCTCGGTTCGTACTGCACCGACGTGCTCGGCCCGCTGTTGGAGGCGATCAACGAACAGCGCCGGTTGCTGGAACAGGCCCGCGACTCCGCCGTCCGCCACGACGGGCTGGCCCGGTTGGCGACCGACCAGTACAACGCCTGGCCGTCGGACGAGGACATCCGGGCCCCGGAACGGTTCGACGAGGCCAACAACGAGGTGTTGCTGACCAACTCCGCCCAGTTCCTGGGCCAGTACGTGGCCGACCTGCAGGCCTCGGTGCAAACCCAGACCCAGGGCTTCCCGGCCGCCCGCAATGCGGTCACCCAACGGGTGATCCAGGGACTGTGGGAGACCACCGGCGGGGTGCAGCCCCCCGGCGGGCTGATCGAGATCACCACCGGATGGCAGTCGCGGGTGTTCTCCACCAACCCGCACAACGGCGAATCGATCGTGCCCAGTCGGGCCCGGTTCGACGTGCATGCCCGGCCGGCCGAGTTGCTGGAGCGGGCCCGCCTGTTCGTCGCCCGGCCGGAACAATCCTTCCACCGGTTCTGCTCGCTGTCGCTGCGCGATTACGTGCGCGGGGTGGGGGCGATGGAATCCGAACGCGCCCAGCGCAGCACCGACATCTCCGACAAGTTCCAGCAGGCCCTCACCCTGGCCCTGCCGTTGATCAGCGCCAACGACGGGCTGGTGCAGTTGCTGCACGGCGGCAACGCGGCCGAGTACCGGTTCAAGTTCTCCGCGGTACCGTTCGCCGACCTGCCGGTGGCCGACGACCTGGAACGGGTGTTGGTCAACAACCCGCAGATCGACCAGTCCAGCCGCGACAACTACCTGCGTTCGGTGCGCGACTCCGATCAGGTGCGCCGGATCGACGTGTTCGGCTCATACCCGCTGTACGCCCCGGTGTGTTTCGACTCGATGCTGCGCCCGGTCTCCGAACAGTGGGCGACGACCCCACCGGCTGCCCGGGAGGCCTTCTGGTCGAACCGGCGCACCCGGCCGCTGGAGGCGGCCCTGCCGATGGGTACCGAGGAGCGGCGGGCGATGGTGGCCGGCTGGTTCCTGGGCCAGGTGGTGGGCGCGGTGCAGTTGCCCGAACCGCCCTACGACCAGCCCGCGCAGGTGTTCGACACCGAGAAGCGCGCCTGGCAGCAGTTCCCGCATCCGCTGCTCACCCCGCCGGAGCGTTTCAAGGCGCCCTACGACTGGTTGCCCGCAGTGCTGGAATCGATCCTGCTGGCCCTCTCGCGCAGCCACGAACGTCCGGTGATGGGGTCGATGGCGGCCTACCACGCGCTGCGCAGCCTGTTCGACGCGAGCCCGTTGGGGCCCGCCTCGGGCATCGTCGAACGATCGGGCAAGCAACTGCTGCTGACCTGGTTGCGTGACGGTGACATCGGTTCGGGACGCACCACCCGGGTCGCGTCGGCGGCCGGGGCGACCACGCCGGAGGAGCGGGCCGAGGCGGCCAAGGAGTTCCTGCACACCATCTCGGAGTTGGCCTCGGTGCACTTCATGGCGCCCGGCGACTCCGGGGCACCCGGTGGCGGCACCTTCTCGGTGATCGACGACCGCGACACCGCCTCGCAGACCCCGATCTTCCGCGACCTGGCCCCCGACGTGTTCTGGGCGACCCGGCAACTGTCCGGGATGGTCGACGAAGCCCTGGCCCGGGTGAACGCCCCGGCCGGTCAGCCGCTCGGCGGCACCGGCCCGGCCCAACCCGAACAGAAGACGGTGCACATTCCCGACGGTGGGGTGTTCTGAGTGAGTGACAGCCTGGTCGTGCTGGTGGCACCACCCGGCCCGGCCGACGGCGTGGTGGAAACCCTCGTCGACTGGTCGGCGGCCGGGCTGGTTGCTCCGTTCGCGGTTGTCGACCCCAGTTCGATGGGGTCGGGCATGATCGCGGCGACCGTGGTCGACCGGGGGCACCGGGCCGGGATGGGCCTGGACGACGCGGTCACGGTGCGGGCCTGGCAACGGGTGCGGTTGTGCGTGCTGGTGCCGGCCCTGGGGGAGGCTCCCTCGGCCTCGGCCCGGATCGAACACGCGGTACACGAGGTGGTGTTGCGTACCGGGGCGGTGCCCCGGGTGGAACTGTTGCGCTGCCTGATCACCCGCCCGGCCTCCGGCACCGGCCGGGGGGAGTTCGCCCGGGAGGGCTGGCACAACCTGCTGCTCGCCCCGGAGGAATCCCGCGGCCCCGGTCGGGGCCAGACCCGCTTGGACCCGGCCACCGACCCGGTCACCATCGGCCCGGACGCGGCCGCCGCGATCGCCGGGGTGACCGGCCTGTGGGCCGGCCTGGACCAAGCCCCGTTGGACGGGGTCGCGCCCGACCCGGGACGCACCGTCCGGTTGGTGCGGTCCTTCCACCGCCGACTGGACGCCCGTGAGGTGGCCGACCGGGTACGCCACGAGGTGATCAACACCGGTGAGGTACCCCGGCCCCGATTGCACGGCTCCCAGGCGGTGTACATCGACGACTCGGCGATGGCCACCCACGACATGGCGATGGCGGTGCTGCGCAAACACGCGCCCCTGTTCCGGGGCCAACGGGTGCAGCCGGCGGCCACCCCCACCGAGAAGGTCGGCGTCGGCCGGGCCCTGTCGATGCTGTTCTCGTTCATCTGGGCCTCGATCACCCTGGCCCCGATGAAGTGGTACTCGATGGTGGTCGGCAACGTGTCCGCAGCCGCCGCCCGGGGCACCCAGGCACTGGTCTTCGGTTCCGACCCGTCGGCCTACAACGTGGTCGCCAAGGGTGAACTGGCCAGCGGGGACGCCGACTGGCAGGACATCGCCCGCGCCTCGGCCGACCTGGAAACCGCCCTGGTAGGTGGCGGGCCGCGCCGGCACGAGGCCAGCGGGGACTTCTCCGGCGTATGGCGCGACTACGTCGAGGTGGGGTTGACCCTGATCGACGCCGGCGACCGCTCGCACGCCCTGCCGCCGGTACAGGTCGGCACCGAACGGGGCGTGCTGCGTCACCCCGCCCTGGTCGCCCCGTCACCGGGGGACGCGTTCACCGCGATTCCGCCCCGGGTGGCGAACGCGGTACGCATCACCACGGTGCGGGCCGGTGACCCGTTGGGCACCCACACCCTGCAGCAGCGCCTGCTGGCGCTGTCGAACCAGCCCAGCCTGGCCCGTGAGGTCGACCAGACCCTGCGTGATCTGGCCGCCTGGCAACAACAGCACCACAACTCGTACGCCGCCCGCACCGGAGCCCTGCTGGGCAAGCAGTTGATGGACACCAGCGACGAAGTGCGCACCCTGATGAGCAACGTCTCCCGGGCGGCACCGGTGGATCTGGACACCGGCACCGCGGAGCGGCAGAAGTCGATCGCCGCCTGGATGCGGGCGGTGCTGATCGTCTTTCTGGTGTCGGTAGCGGCACTGATTCTCGGCGGGGCCCGGGACTGGTTGAACTGGCTGCCGGCCGGCATCGGCATCGGCATCAACCTGGTGTTGTGGGCGGTCAGCTCGATGGTGCTGTTCCTGCTCAGCCAACGCGAACTGTTCCGCGACCTGCACCGCCGCAAGGTGGCGGTCTCCCAGGCCGAGGCCGACCGGGAGAACCTGCGGATCGCGACCCGGGATCTGCGCCGGCAAACCGAGGCTTACGGCCAGCTCCAGGAATGGACCCGGGTTCTCGGCGTGGTGGTGCACGAACCCTTCGGCCGCAGTGGCGGGCAGCAGGGCCGGGTCGCGGCGCTGGAATCCGGGCTGCCGTTGAACGCCCAGGTCGGCTTCGCGGTGCCCGAACCACAGTCCACCGGTGAGGTGGTCGCCCACCTGCGCCGCACCGTCTTCGTCCCCGGGTGGCTGTCGGCGCCGTGGGAACGGGCCCTGACCGATGCCGGCGGCAGGCTCGGCCCGCAGGCCTTCGACCTGAGCGAGGACCCGCGCCGGATGTTCGGGCAACGCGCCGGGGTGAGCGAATCGTGGCTCACCCGCTGGTCGGCGCTACTGGAACGCGACGGGGTCGGGGAGGCGGCCGCCGACGAACTGTGGCACCGGGTGCTGGACGAACTCGGCCAGGGCTCGGCCGACCTGCGCCGCCGACTGATCTCGACCGTCCGGGTGGTGGGGCAGCGCGACCCGGTACCGGTGTCGGACTTTCTCGGTGGGCTGGACGAAGACACCGATCACGGCCGACGCTTCGACGAACGGGTGCTCAGCCGCGAAGCGCAACTCGCCGACCGGGCCCGGGTGGCGACCCGCTGGCCCCGGCGGGTGAACGACGGGCTGTCCAGTGCGGTGGTGCTGACCGAACTGTCTGCCGGCATCGCCGAATACGACATCGATCTCACCGGCGCCTCGGCCACACCCACCGCACCGGTTTCGACCGATTGGGCCGAACCGGCCCCGGCCACACCGGAACACCCCACCCCGGGTGACCCGACCCCGACCCGCACAACCCCGACCCCGCAGATGCCGGGGGGCTCCGGGATGGTGTTCTGAGCCATGACCCAAGCCGAACGACGCCGCCAGGTGCTGCTGCAATGGGCCGCCGACTGCCGGGGCCGCGGCATCGCCGTGCCCTCCGACATCGAACTGGGCCGGATCGCGCTGCACCGGGGCATCCCGGCCGGCACGAACTCGCCGCTGGTGGCCCGCTGGCGCCAGGTGATGATGGACCTGATGTGGTTGGCCGACACCGGGCACCGTGACCCGGTCGGGCAGGTGCGGCTGCGATCGATGCCGCCACCGGGCGGTCCGCCCGGTTTCCCACCACCGGCGCAACCCGGTGGGGCACCCCGGCCGATGACCTCGGCCGCCGGCCCACCACAACCGGGGCAGGTACCCGGTCAACCACCCGGCCGTCCCGCCCCGGCCCCCGGCCCCGGCGCCGCGCCGCCCGGGGCCCGACCCGGCCAACCGCCGGCCGCGCGCCCACCCCAGGTGCAGGTGCCACCACCGAACCGCACCGGGGCCCCACCCGGCAGCGCCCACTCCGCACCGGGGTGGCAGTTGGTCGGCGGTCACCCCAGCAGCGGCAGTTCCGCGGCGATTCCCTCCGATGCCGTGCTGCCGTCCGGCGGGTCGATGATCATCCCGAACCAGCCCACCGGCCAACCCGGGCCACCGGTCGGCGCCCCACCGGCAACGGCCGGACCCGCGGCGGCACCGCCCACCGAGGACGATCTGATCACCCGGCTGCGGGCGTGGCGCGACGACCACAACGTCGAGGAGGTCAAGGACCGGCACCTGCGAATGGTGGTGTCCAACGACAGCCGCACCTTGGAGGAGATCGCCGCGGTGCTGCCCGCCTCGGCCCGGGCCCGCGCGGTGGAGATCCTCAAGGTCGTCAACGCCTTCCATTCCGTCGTGCGCCGTCGCGAACCCGAACCCGACCCGGCACCCGCAGCCCCGCCCAAGGCCCCCGAGCAGAGCCCGGAACCCACCGACAACCCGGCCGAGGTACACGTCGCCTGGGACGATCCGGAACGGATCGCCCCGCTGCTCGATGCCTTCGCGCCGGTCGATTTCAGCGAGGAGATCAACCCCGACCCGGTGCCGATCCGGGCCAGTGGCCAGGGCGACGACCTGCTGTTGCGCTGGCCCGCCTGGCGCAACACCGACCGCGACCGCGACGGCCGTCCCGATGACGCATCGCTCGCCGAGGCCGACTGGTTCGTGGTGTACCGGCTGGTTGCCAGCGACGACATGACCCCGTACTCGCCCGATGTCGCCCAGGTGGTGGCGGTCACCACCCGGCTGGGCGCCAACGATGTGCGGCCCCCGACCGGCCCGGTGCGCCGCTACCAGGTGTGGGTCAACGACGGCCCGACCCGGGAGGAGGCCTGGGCGAATCAACCCCGACTGCACGCCCACACCGCGGTGGTGGCCAAACCCAGTGCGGTCGACATCCGCGAGGACGAGGGCCGGGTGATCGGCCAATGGGGCGTCGCGCCCGGAGTGCGCGCGGTACGGGTGTTCCGAGTGCCCGCCGAACGCGCCCACGGTGGCACCGGCGACCCGCAGTACCGCATCCTCGCCAACGAGACGAACCTCGGCGGGTTCGTCGACGACGGCGCCGAACCCGGCCGCCACTACGTGTACCAACTCTTCGTCGAGGCCGACGTGGACGGGGCACTGCAGTTGTCGTTGCCCACCATCGTGCCGCTCACCACCCGGGCGGTGCTGGAACCGGTCACCGACCTGGTCTGCACCTTGGAGGAGGGTGAGGACGGGGCCAAGTTCGACCTGCAATGGTCCCCGCCGCCGATCGGGCGGGTGGTGATCTACCGCACCACCCTGGGGCCGTTGCCGGGGGCGGACGCCGAAACGGTGGTCGCCGAGGCGCTGCCACAGATGCGGCTGCCCGCCGACGACCGACTGGCCCACCCGATCACGGTGACCGGCGACGGTTCGGCCACGATGCTCGATGTGCCCTGGCCACGGGACTGGGTGCGCACCTACTTCACCCCGGTCACCCTGCACGGCGATCAGGCCCGGGTCGGGCGCACCATTCCGCAGGTTCGCACCCGATCGGTGCGCGATGCGAAGATCTTCGAACGGGTCACCCAACAGGTGCTCACCATGCCGTGGCCCGAGGGGGCGGCCACCGTGCAGGTGTTCATGTCCCCGCCGGGGGAGCCCGCCGAGCTGGCGATCGCCGGCACCCCCTTCGCGGAGATCTCCGCCGCCGCCTACCAGCGGTTCGGCGGCCTGCACTTCAACCAACTGCTCGACGCCACCGGGTGCGACCTGCACCTGGTGCCGCTGTCGTTCGCGGCGGGGGAGAAGATCGTCGGCCGCTCCACCACGGTGCGCTACCCGGGGCTGATGCGGTTGTACTACGGCTGCGAACAGTTGGGCAACGGCCTGCTGATGGTGCGGGTGCGCGGCGAGTTCGACAACCCGACCGCCCCACCGTTCGTGTTGGTGCACAACCCGACCCGCCTGCCGCTGGACGTGAACGACGGACGCACCGTCCAGGTGCGCGCCGAAGTGGCCGGGCCGAACGGCCCGCTGATGGCCCGCTTCGCCCCCGCCGGGCTCAGTTCGCAATGGTCGACCGGGTGGGTCGCCGAGGTCGGCTCACTGGGGCCGGGCTACCTGCGGGTGTTCGCCGATGTCCGCGTCGACGACCTCAAGTCGGTGGCGGTGCTCGACCCACCGATGGAGTACCTGCGGCTCGGCGGTGTTCGGTGACCCGCTACGGCCAACTCACCTACACCTCCTTCGACGCCCGGGACGGCAACCCCGGTGGGTGGCAGGTGAAGCAGACCAGCGGCGGGTTGACCCGCGACGAAGTGCAGTACCTGAGCGCCAGGGTCGCCACCCAACTGGACGCCGGCGCGGCGCTGCCGCGGTTTCCCACCCCGGAACAGATCCGGGCGCTGCCCAGGCGGATGCGTCACGCCGCGGCCAGCCCCCTGGGGGCCGGGGCCACGGCCACCTGGCACACCGCTCCGGCCGGTTTCGACGCCTCCGGACGACCCGGAAACGTCTTCGCCCACGTGCTGCTCGACCGTGGCGGGGAGCCGGACCCGTCCCGGCCGATCCTGGCCTGGCGCAGCCCCGACTGGCTCACCCCCTACGGCGCCGAACAGGTACTCGCCGCCGACCTGGCGGGCACCGAACGACCCCGGCCGGGCGGGTTGACCCCGCAGGCGGTGGCCGATCTGCTGTTCGCCCCGCGCAGCGGACACCTGGCGGTGCTGCAGGTGTTGTTGGACGCCACCGTGGCGGCCCTGGACGGGGGCCCGATGGTCGTGCTGGGGGTGGTCGACCCGGAGCAGGCCGCCGGCTGGATCGCGGCGGTACAGCTGCTGATGGCCCCGGGCACCGCGGCCCGACACTGGTTCTCGACCCTGGAACGGGCCGACACCCTGCACGACGCCCGAGCCCTGGGCCTGCACCTGGTGGCCGTACCGGTCGGCGACCTGGACGCCCTGGAGGGGGAACGGAACCTGGTGGTGCTGGACGCCGACGAACCGGTCGAGGTGGGTGACCTGGACGGGGCAGCACACCGCACCGACCGGGGGGACCGGGTTCGGGTCACCCCCTGGTCGGTGATGGTCGCCGAGGTGCTGGAAACCCCCGACTCCTTCGTCCGGGTCGGGGCCGCCATCGACGAGGTGAGCGAACGCGTCGACGACCGTGGCCTGTACCCGGCCTGGCCGCTGGCAAAACTGGTTGCCGACGGGTGGGATCTGGACGTGCTCACCGAGGCGCACCGGGTGTTGGAGCAATACTCCCCGGCCGGTTTCGTCGACGACTCCGACCTGCGCGACCGCACCGGCGAGGTGTTGCGCCGGGCCGCCGACGGCGACGTGGAACGGGCCTGGGCCGCTGCCACCGCCGACCGGGCCACCGCCCTGGATGCCGAGATCTACGCCGAACTCGCCCTGGCCGACGACCGGTGGCTGACCGCCGATGGCCCCACCCGCATCCCGGCCCCGACCGGCACCCGTCCGGGGGCCGAACTCGCCGAGGCGGCCACCGCCGCCGCCGGGCGGGTCGTCGAGCTCGACACCGACCCGGTCACCCGATTGCGCGCCGGCCTTCATGTGTTGGAGCTGGCCCTGGCCGTGGGGGCCGGCTGGCACCAGGACACCAACCAGGCCCTGGTGCGGTTGTGCGACGACCTGCTGTTGCCCGGCCTGGTCACCGAGGGGGCTGCCCTTCCGGCCTCGGTCGAGTACACGATCAGTGACGCCGCCCGCACCTGGCTGTGGACCCTGCTCGACCGCGGCGACCCGGTCGACGAAGCGATCAACCCCGACGTGGTCGAATGGCTCGCACCCCGCCCCGAGCTGGGCGAACCCGACCCGATGCCCCGAACCGGGCCCTTCGACGAGGGGCCGTCGCCCACCCCGTTGACCGTCGAGCTGATCCGGTCGCGCCGGCGACACGGTCAGGTCACCGCGGCACAGGCCGCCTGGGTGGTCACCGGTGACCTCGACCGGCGGGGCCTCACACCCGACCCGGACGACATCGCCGACTGGCCGTTGCCGTGGCTGCACGAACTCGCCGCCCGCTATCGACAACTCCCCGCCGCACCGCTGCTGCCGATCGCCGTGCAGCACGACGACCCCACCCTGTGGCACCACCTGGCCGAGCGCCGCGACGGGGGTGTGGCCCGCAGCCGGCTGCGGCTGGCCGACCTCGGCTGGGTCACCGGCAGCGACCCCGACCAGGTCGTCCGGATGCTCGAACGACTGATCCGGGCACTGCCCGCCGCACCCCTCCCGGCCAGCCTGCACAGTGACCTGGGCCGGGCCCTGGCGGTGGCCGTGCTGGCCCGCCGCGCGGTCGACCCCGACTGGTTCGCCCGGCTCGGTGCGGTGCGGATCACCGGCGGCGACGCACTGTGCCGCTGGGCCGACCCGTTGCCCGACGCCACCGTGCTGTGGTGGCTGTTGCACGGCCGGGACGACCTCGACCTGCCGGTCAGCACCGAAGCCCGCTGGCTGCACCAGGTGCTGGTCGGCGACGCGGAATCCGGTGAGCCATCGCTGATCGAGGCGATCCTGCTGCACCGACGGCGGAACGAGCCGCACCGCACCCCCCAGGAGCAGGCCGACCACCTGCGGGCCGCGGCCGCCGAAGCCGGCGCGACCCTGGATCGACGCACCGAACGCTGGTTGCGGAGCTGGGCTCAGCACCACCGAAAGGAAGGTTCCGATGCCCACGTACGTACTTGAGGGTGGCGCGCATGCGATGCTGCCGGCCCAACCGTTGACCGTACGCATCCGGGGTGCCCAGGTGCAGGCCCGGGCCCGGCGCACCGACGGTTCGGACGCCGCCGGGGTGCTGAATCCCGGTGGCGGCATCCTGGTGGTGCCCTCGCTCACCGACGGGATCGTGGTGCGGGTGGAACCGGCCGCCGGAGCGGACCAGTTCGCCCCCGGCAGCGTGCTGGACATTTCGGTGGCCCCGGAATCACGCGCCGAGATCGACCCCGACCAGGCAACCGTCAGCGGGGTGGACGTCTCGGGGTTGTCCGGTCGTGACCTGCTGCGGATGGAACCGGAAGGGGGCCGGGTGCGGGTCACCGCCCTCGGGATTCGGGTCGACACCCCACTGCCGCCGCTGGCCGCGGCCGTGCGCGACGCCGCCCGCCGGTTGCTGCGGGTCGAGGCGGTCAGCGACCGGGAAGCGGTCGGCCTGCAGGTGGTCGTGGATGCGTCCGCGTCCACCCGGGCGTTGGCCGAATCGGGGGACGTCACCGCCGCGATGGAAGTGCTGCTCGGCCTGTCCCGGGTGATCAGCGGTGACCGGGAGTTCACCGCGCTGGTCGGCACCACCGGCCACACCCCGGCCCCCGGGGAGGCGGTCACCCTGCCCGGTACGGTCACCGACCTGATCGTCGACGGCGCCCTGCGCACCGGGTTCCGGCCCCCCGCCGGCGCACCGTCGGGTGCGGTACAGGTGGTGCTCAGCGACGCCCCGGTGCTGACCCCGGCCGGCTCCGGCACCCGGCGGCACGGGCTGCTGCTGGCCCCGCGCAGCACCTGGCCGGCTCTGCAGGGCCGCCGCACCGGCCACACCATCGTGCCGGTGACCGAACGGATCGGGGCGCAGGCCGGTGGGCCCGGGCTGGCCGATCAACTGCTGCACGACGAGAACCTGCTGCACACGGTGACCGAAAGCCTGCTGCGCGGCATCCTCGGCAACGAACCGGTTGACGCCATGTCGGGGGTGGCCCGGTGACCAAATGCCCGCATTGTTTCGGCACCCTGCCACCGCACCAACTGACCTTCATGTGCGTGAGCAGTTGCAAACCCGAACCGGACGTGGTCGGCACCCGCTGGCACGGGGCGCCGGTGACCTGGCGGCCGATGCTGAACGCCACCGCGCAGGCCGCGGCCCGGGGGATGACCTGCCAGCGCTGTCAGGGCCCGATGCGCGAATGCTGCCCGCGCTGCCACTACCACCTGCCGCCGGCCTGGCGGCAGGGACAGGCGACATGCGTGGCCCTGGCCGGGGCCCGGGCCACCGGTAAGTCGATCTACATCGGGGTGCTGGTCAAGCAACTCGAACTGTTGGCCGAGGCGATGCAGACCACCATCGGGTTCGCCACCGCCACCAGCCGCGAGATCTACGAACGGGTCTACGAACGCCCGCTCTACGAAACCCGCGGCATCATCGCACCCACCCCCCGGGCGAACCTCTCCGACTCCTACCAGCGGGAACCGTTGATCCTGTCCCTGGGCCCGGTGCGGGGGGTGCCCCGCTACCTGGTGTTGCGCGATGTCGCCGGTGAAGACCTCGAGAACGCGCCCGACAACCAGCCCCACCTGGGGTTCTTCGCCGACGCGTCGGCGGTGCTGTTCCTGTTCGACCCGACCCAGGTGTCCGAGGTGCGCGATCAACTGCGCGACCTGATTCCGGCCCAGTTGCACGAGGGCGGCGACCCCGCCCTGGTGTTGGAGAACCTGAATCGGCTGATCGGGCCCGGCCAACCCCGGCTGGGGGTGGTGTTGTCGAAGTTCGACACCATGCAGGCCCTGCGCGATGTCGAGGGCACCCAACTGTCCCGGATCATGTCGAACTCCGGGGCCGCGTTCATTCGCGATTCCGGCCTGACCCTGGGCCCCGCCCTGAATCAGGTCGACGCCGACCAGTTGCACGCCGAGGTGCGGTCGTTGCTGCAGCGGCTCGGGGCCGGTCACATCGTCACCGCGGTGGAACGTCCGCACTCGGGGCGGAGCCTGGATCACCGCTTCTTCGTCGTGTCGGCCCTGGGTGCCCCCACCGACGGACAGAACCT
The DNA here is from genome assembly GCA_012719335.1 of Propionibacterium sp. GTDB lineage: Bacteria > Actinomycetota > Actinomycetes > Propionibacteriales > Propionibacteriaceae > JAAYAO01. Next base: position 21,596 of record JAAYAO010000459.1, read on the forward strand.
GCACGACCACGGCATCGCGTCCTTCCGGGTGCTCGACCCGATCCGGTGGGCGCTGCAACGCGAAGGCGTGCTGTGAGCGTTGCCGCGGGTGGGATCGAAACCGAGTACGGCATCGCGATGCTGGGCGATGACCCGAGCAATCCGTTGCACCCGATGTACCTGTCCCATCACGTGCTGCAGGCCTGGCTGGATGCCCACGCCGCCGGCCGCACCGGTTGGGATTTCAGCTCCGAGGCGCCGCTGAGCGACGCCCGCGGACACCGGGTGGCACGCACCGAGGCCCACCCCGACCAACTCACCGACATCGAAACCGGGCTGGTGAACACGATCCTGCCCAACGGGGCCCGGTTGTACGTCGACCACGCCCACCCCGAGTACTCCGGCCCGGAGGTGACCACCGCCCGCGATGCGGTGGCCTGGGATGTCGCCGGTGACACGATCGTGGCCGAAGCCGGACGACTCGCCGCCGGCCGGCTCGGCCACCCGGTGCGGCTGTACAAGAACAACACCGACGGCAAGGGGCAGGCCTACGGCTGCCACGAGAACTACCTGTTGCTGCGCGACGTGCCCTTCCATCGGGTGGTGGTGCAGTTCACCGGGTTCCTGGTCACCCGCCAGATCGTCACCGGGGCCGGGCGGGTCGGGATCGGGCAGGGCTCGGAGGTCCCCGGTTTCCAGATCGGGCAACGCGCCGACTTCTTCGAACGCGAGGTGGGCCTGGAGACCACCATGCTGCGTCCGATCATCAACACCCGCGACGAGCCGCACGCCGACCCGAAGATGTACCGGCGGTTGCACGTGATCACCGGCGACGCCAACCGCAGCGAGGTCGCGACCTGGTTGAAGTTCGGCACCGCCGCTCTGGTGTTGCGCGCGATCAGCGCCGGAATGGTGCCCCGCGACCGGGTCGAGGAGTTCACCTTGCCGAACCCGGTGGCGGCGATGCACCGGGTCAGCCACGACACCACCTGCACCGTGCCGCTGACGATGACCGACGGGGCCAACCGCACCGCGGTGGACGTCCAGGAGGCCTGGTTGGAGGTGTGCCGGGCCTACCTGGACCGCTGCAGCGACGACCTGACCGAGGCCCAACGTGCCGAATCGGTGGAGATCTGCGAACGCTGGCAGCAGGTGCTGGACGGGTTGCGCACCGACCCGTTCACCCTCGGCGACCAACTCGACTGGGTCGCCAAACTGGCGCTGCTGGAGTCGTACCGGGCCCGGGACGACCTGGGCTGGGAGGCCGCGAAACTCGCCCTGATCGACCTGCAGTACGCCGATGTCGACCCGGCCCGCAGCCTCTACCAACGGCTCGTGGAACGCGGCCGGATGCAACGCATCGTCGGCGATGATGCGATCGGTCACGCCCGGGAGAACCCACCGCACGACACCCGGGCCTGGTTCCGGGGCCGGGTGATGGCCAAGTTCGGGCCGCAGGTACGGGCCGCGTCCTGGGATGCGATGATCGTCGCCACCGCCGACGGGGCGCTGAAACGGATCGAACTCAGCGAACCCCTGCGCGGCACTCGAGCCCTGACCGGCGACCTGCTGGACGGCTGCGACACGGTCGAGGAATTGTTGACCGCCCTGTCCGGTGGCGAGCCCGGGTAGGCTGGCCTGCGATATCGATGAGGAGGTGGGGCGATGGCACAGGAATACCAGCAACGACCGCGACGCGGCGATGACGCCGACGAGCACGCCGAGCAGCAGCAGACGGTGCAGGCCCGGCCCAGTGACGAGGCCTTCGACAGCCTCTTGGACGAGATCGACGACGTGTTGGAATCCAACGCCGAGGAGTTCGTCCGTTCGTTCGTGCAGAAAGGTGGCCAGTGAGCCGTCCCGAAGTTCTGCCCGCCGCCTACTTGCGGGCGGGCACCTCATCGTTCAGCGAGTTCGTCTCGCAGGTGGCGCCCGAGGTGCTGCCCTTCCAACACTCCGGAGGCTCGGTGGGTGATCTGGCCCCGCACGGCACCACCATCGTCTCGGCGACCTTCCCCGACGGGGTGGTGATGGCCGGTGACCGGCGCGCCACGATGGGCAACCTGATCGCCCAGCGCGATATCCAGAAGGTGTACGCCTCGGACGAGTACTCGTTGATCGGGATCGCCGGAGCCGCCGGGCTGGCCGTGGAGATGGTGCGACTGTTCCGGGTCGAACTGGAGCACTACGAGAAGATCGAGGGGGCGCCACTGTCCCTGGACGGCAAGGCGAACCGGCTCTCGGCGCTGATTCGGCAGAACCTGCCGATGGCGATGCAGGGCCTGGCCGTGCTGCCGCTGTTCGCCGGGTGGGATCACGCTGCCGAGATCGGCCGGATCTTCTCCTACGACGCCACCGGCGGCCGCTACGAGGAGACCGCCTTCCACTCGGTCGGGTCGGGGTCGATCTTCGCCCGCGGCACCCTGAAGAAGCTGTACCAGCCCGATCTGGACCTGCGCGGTATCGCGACCGCCATCGTCCAGGCCCTGTTCGATGCCGCCGACGACGATGCGGCCACCGGTGGGCCCGACCTGATGCGCAAGATCTACCCGATCGTGATGGTCGCCGGGCCCGACGGCGTGAGCGAGTTGTCCGAGGACCTGATGACCGAGATCACCGACGACGTGATCGCCGGACGTCGGATTCGTCCCGACGGCCCCGCCGCGCCCCTGACCTGACTGTGAGGAACCAGTAGCCATGAGTTCGCCGTTCTACGTCGCCCCCGAACAGCAGATGAAGGACCGGGCCGATTTCGCCCGCAAGGGCATCGCCCGGGGCCGGTCGGTGGTGGTGCTGCAGTATGCCGACGGGATTTGCATGGTGGCCGAGAACCGGTCCCAGACCCTGCACAAGATCTCGGAGATCTACGACCGGATCGGGTTCGCCGCGGTCGGACGGTACAACGAGTTCGAGAACCTGCGGATCGCCGGTATCCGGCACGCCGATATGCGCGGCTACGCCTACGACCGCGCCGATGTGACCGGCCGCGGGCTGGCCAATGCCTACGCCCAACTGCTCGGCACGATCTTCTCCAGCGGTGGCGAGAAGCCCTACGAGGTGGAGTTGATCGTCGCCGAACTGGGCGTGACCGCCGACCGGGACGAGATCTACCGACTCACCTACGACGGGTCGGTGGCCGACGAGTCGAACTACGCGGTAATGGGTGGCGCGACCGAGGCGATCGGCGCGGTGGTGGCCGAGGGCTACCACGACGGCATCGGCCTGGACGACGCGGTGCGGCTGGCGGTACACGCCCTGGGCAGCGACGGCACCGAACACCGCAGCCTGGAGGTCGACTCCCTGGAGGTCGCCCTGTTGGACCGCACCCGCATCACCCCACGCAAGTTTCGTCGACTCGGTGACCGGGCCCTGGCCGAGATCCTGGGCCACAGCTCGTGAACCAGCCTGCCCTGGGCCCGGTGGTGGTGATCGGCGCCGGACTGCTCGGCGCCTCGGTCGGTGCCGCGTTGACCGACTTCGGCGAACGGGTGCAGTTGCGCGACCGGATCGTCAGCCATGCCCGGGTCGCGGCCACCCTGGGTGCGGGTTCGCTGGCCCCGATCCCCGAGGGTGAGGTGAACCTGGTGGTGGTCGCCGTGCCCCCGACGGCACTGGCGTCGGTGGTGGCCGAGGCCCTGCTGGAGTACCCGTCGGCGGTGGTGACCGATGTGGGTTCGGTGAAGGGCACCGTGCTGCGCCAGCTCGAGGAACACTTCGGTGATGTGAACCTGGCCCGCTATGTGGGTTGTCACCCGATGGCCGGCTCGCACCTGTCCGGGCCGGTCACCGCCCGTCCCGACTTGTTCGTCGACCGCACCTGGGCGATCACCCCGCACCGGGCCACCGCCGAGCGGGCGATGGAGACGGTGCGCCGGCTGGGGGAGGCCTGCGGGGGTCGGGTGGTGATCCTCGACCCGGACGATCACGATGCCGCGGTGGCGCGGGTCTCGCACCTGCCGCACCTGATGTCGGTGCTGATGGCCGACCACTTGTTGGACGTGCCGGCCGAACACCTGGGTCTGGCCGGTCAGGGGGTGCGGGATGTCACCCGGATCGCCGGTTCCGACCCGGTGCTGTGGGAACAGATCATCACCACCAACGCCAGAGCGCTGCGTCCGGAGTTGGAGGGGGTGCGCGCCCGGCTGGAACAGGTGATCGACGCCCTGGACAACCCATCCTCGGATCGTGTGCGCAGCGTGTTGGAGGGGGCCCGGGCCGGCACCCGCCGGATTCCCGGCAAGCACGGCACCCCGCTGGTCGATTACGCCCATGTGGTCGTGGAGATTCCCGACACCCCCGGTGCGCTGGCGAAGCTGTTCGCCGACATCTCCCGGGCCGGGGTGAACATCGAGGACGTGTCCATCGAACACGACCCGGTGCGACGGGTCGGTTCCCTCTCGGTGGCGGTCGACCCGGCCCGCAAGGACGAGCTGGATCACCTGATGCGCGACGCCGGCTGGTTCGTCGCCTGAATCGACCCCTGGCGGACCGCCACCCGTTACCGACACGTTGCCGGGACGGCACGGTTTCTTGGTTTTGCCGGTTGTAGTGTGACCTGCGTGAGTGACCTCGTCGTGGCAATGGACGGCCCCAGCGGATCGGGCAAATCGTCGACCTCACGCGGGGTGGCCAGGAAGTTCGGTTTCGACTACCTGGACACCGGCGCGATGTACCGGGCGATGGCCTGGGCGGTGCTGGAAGCCGGCCTGCTCGACGCCGGCCCGGAGGCGATCACCGACGCGGTGCGCGAGGCCCGGCTGGTGATCGAACGCGACCCGGATCACCCCCGGGTGCTCATCAACGACCACGACGTGACCGAGGCGATCCGCGACCCCCGGGTCTCGCAATCGGTGTCGGTGGTGGCCACCGTGCCCGCGGTGCGCGAGATTCTGATCGCCCGCCAGCAGGCCGAGATCGCCGACTGTGCCGGTGGCATCGTGGTCGAGGGTCGTGACATCACCACCGTGGTGGCGCCCGACGCGGACGTGCGGGTGCTGTTGGTGGCCGACCCCGAGGCTCGGGTCGCGCGCCGACAGGCCGAACTGTCCGGGGTCGACCGGGCCGCCGTCACCGATCAGGTGCTGCGCCGCGACCGCGACGATGCGACGGTCGCGGAGTTCGAGACGGCCGCCGACGGGGTGACCGTGGTGGATTCGACCTTCCTCGACCTGCCCCAGGTCATCGATCTGGTGTCCGATTTGGTTACCGCAGCCCGCGACAGAAAGGCGTAATGCGCCCATGAGCCTCCTGACCCACCCCCATCAGCGCTCACTCGTCACCACCCGCCCCGCCCGCACCGGTCTGCTGACCACGCTGCGGCCGTGGGTCGGCTTCGGCCTGCGCCGGTGGTTCGACATTCACATCGAAGGTGCCCACCGGGTGCCGCACCAGGGCCCGGCCCTGCTCGCGGTGAACCACCTGGGCGTCCTGGACGGTCCGTTGGCGGTGATCACCGCGCCCCGTCCGACCATCGCCCTGGCCAAGGCCGACCTGTTCCGCGGCGTCGTCGGCACGGTGCTCACCTCGATGGGTCAGATTCCGGTCGACCGCAACACCGTCGATGTCGCGGCGATCCGCCGGTGTGTCGACGTGCTGGAACGCGGTTACGCCCTGACGATCTTTCCCGAGGGCCGCCGCGCGGCCGGCGACATGACCCAACTGATGGGCGGCATCACCTATCTGGCGATGGTCACCGGAGCCCCGATCGTCCCGGTCACCCTGCTCGGCACCCGACTGCCCGGGCAGACCGCCAAGCAACTGCCCGGCCGCGGAGCGCACATCCACATCGAATACGGCCAACCGATCACCGAGGTGCCGCGGCTGGCCTGGCCCCGCACCCGGCAGGTCGTGGGGGAGTGGACGGCCGAGTTGGCCGACCGACTCTCGGCCGAGGTGCGGCGGGTGGAGCTCAGCAGCGGGCTCCGGCTGCCCGGCGAACCGCTGCCGCACTGACCTGCGTTCAGTCGAGGTCGGTGGCCTGGACGGTGCGGAATCGTTCCAGTTCGCCCGTCCAGTGGGCCCGTTCCTCGTCGGTGAGGTTCTCGTCGGCGAGCATCTTCTCGATCCGGTCGGCCTCCCGCCGGCTGAGGTCCTGCAACTGCTCGTTCAGGGCGCGCAACTCCGCACCCAGGTCGCGGCCGTGCACCGGCGGGGGAATGCGCTTGTCCATGAGGGCGAGTCTATGCAGGCCGGAGGGTCGCCCCGGCGTCGTCCGGTCACTTATCACCGGATACTCCGACTTGGTGAAGAAATCACGCTGGTGGGTCACCGGCATCCTCCTGATGATCCTCACCGTGCTGCCCGTCACCGCCGGGGCCGCACCGACGGTGCCGGCATCGCTGGCACCCACCGCGATGGTGGGACACCCGGGCATCCTGTGGGGCCGTGCCGCACCCCATGCCACCGTCCGCTCGCAGGTGCTGCTCGGCTCGGGCTGGAGCACCTCGCAAATTCGACAGGCCGATGCCAACGGCAGTTACGTTATTCCGTTGACCTACGGGGCCACGACCCCCGGTACCTACCGATGGCGGGTGACGGCGACCAGTCCGGAGGGGACGGCGATCTCGACCGAGATGGTCACCACCCGAACCCCGTGGCAGGTCGCCTCGGCCGGCACCGCTCCAACCGGACGCACCGCGAATGTGTGGGGCTCGATGCCGGGCGCCGGCCATCGCAGCGTGTGGACCGAAGTGATCGTGAACGGGCGGTGGTCGCGTTCCCAGGTGCGCACCACCAACGCCTCCGGTGGGTTCGTCGTGCCACTGACCTACGGTGCGACGACCGGCGGCAGCTACCGCTGGCGGGTCGGGGTATCCACCACCCGCGGCACGGTGTACTCCGAGCCATTCACCTTCGTTCGGGTCGGCCCCTGCACCATCACCGTCGAAGGTCAGCGCGTCGTGCTGGCCCCGACCGCGTCCACCGCCACCGTGGTGAAGTCGTCGGGCAGCCATGCGGTGGTGCACATGGTGCAACGCACCACCGGCTGTGGCATTCGCACCGTGTTCCGCGACACCACCGGACGGGTCGGGGCGGCGGGGGTGACCCCTGCGGCAACCCGTCGGCAGAGCACCAACACCACTCCCGGGGGCACCTTCACGATCACCGAAGCGTTCGGTATCGCGTCGAATCCCGGCTCGAAGATGCCCTATCGCACAGCGACCTCGAACTCGTACTGGGTGCTCGACAACGATTCGGCCTACTACAATCAATGGCGCGAGCGCGGCCAGGGCGGGTTCCGTACCGGGCCCGGGGAGCGGCTCTACGACTACGGTGCGCAATACGAGTACGCGGCGGTGATCAACTACAACCGCTGGCCGGCGATCCGGGGCAAGGGTGGGGCGATCTTCCTGCACATTCACGGACGCGGGGCGACCGCCGGGTGCGTGTCGATCACCCGGGCCAACATGCTCACCTTCCTGCGCACCGCCCATGCCGGGGACACGATCACCATCCGATAGCGGCGCTCACGTCCGACCGCGACGAGTTCGCGGGCATGGCGTGTAGCCTGAGGGGTCGATTCGATCGAAGGATGTGAGATGACCGACTACCCGGAGAATCCGGACCTCGCCGGCACCGACGGGGAGGGCGAACTGGCCCTCAAACCGGTGGTGGCGGTGGTCGGTCGTCCCAACGTCGGCAAATCCACCCTGGTGAACCGGATCATCGGACGCCGGGCCGCGGTGGTGCAGGACGTTCCGGGGGTGACCCGCGACCGGGTCTCCTACGACGCCAACTGGAACGGCCGGGAGTTCGTGCTGGTCGACACCGGTGGTTGGGTGTCCGACGCCCAGGGGATGGCCGCCCAGATCGCCGAGCAGGCCGAGTTGGCGATCGCGGCCGCCGACGCGGTGCTGTTCGTGGTGGACGCCACGGTCGGCACCCTCGATGAGGACGAGGCCGTGGTGCAGGTGCTGCGCCGGTCGAAGAAGCCGGTGATCCTGGCGGCGAACAAGGTCGACGATCAGCGCACCGAGGCCGAGGCCGCGGCGATGTGGAACCTCGGTCTGGGGGAGCCGTACCCGGTGTCGGCCCTGCACGGACGTGGCTCGGGTGACCTGCTCGATGCCCTGATGGAGGCCATCCCGGACGCACCGACCGAGTCCGCGCCGGCGATCGGTGGCCCCCGCCGGGTGGCGATCGTGGGTCGTCCGAACGTCGGTAAGTCGAGCCTGTTGAACAAGCTCGCCGGTCAGCAGCGGGCGGTGGTCTCCGACATCGCCGGCACCACCGTCGACCCGGTGGACGAATTGGTCGAGATCGCCGGGGAGACCTTCCAACTGATCGACACCGCCGGTATTCGGCGGCGGGTCAAGGAGGCCTCGGGGCACGAGTACTACGCCAGCCTGCGCACCGCCGCGGCGATCGAACGGGCCGAGGTGTGCATCGTGGTGATCGACGCGTCCGAGCCGATCAGCGAACAGGACACCCGCATCCTGTCGATGGTCGAGGACGCCGGCCGCGCCCTGGTGATCGCCTTCAACAAGTGGGATCTCACGGACGAGGAGCGCCGCCGCTACCTGGAGCGGGAGATGGAACGCGACCTGGTGCAGTTCGGCTGGGCCGGGCATGTGAACATTTCCGCCCTCACCGGGCGCAATGTCGACAAACTGCAGCGTGGGCTGAACGAGGCGCTGGATTCCTGGGGTACCCGGATCACCACCGGCAAACTCAACGCCTTCCTGGGCCGGGTCGTTGCGGCCCACCCGCACCCGGTGCGCAGTGGCAAGCAGCCGAGGGTGTTGTTCGGCACCCAGGCCCATGCCTGCCCGCCGACCTTTGCGCTGTTCACCTCCGGCACCATCGAAGCCGGCTATCTGCGGTTCATCGAGCGTCGGCTGCGGGAGGACTTCGGGTTCCGCGGCACCCCGGTTCATCTGGAAGTACGCGCCCGGGAGAAGCGCGGCGCCCGGGCGGCGGGAAACCGCTGATCACCGCATCCGGGCCGATCCACCCCGCCCCGATGCACTGCGACGACCCGGCCGCCACCGGTGCTGTGCCGATGTGCTGCAATGGCGGTTCGTGGCAGCCCGCCACCTCCGACTCGTAGCAAGGACGAAACACCGATGGACGCACACGCCTGGGACGACCGGTACGCCGGCACCGACGCCGTCTGGAGCCCGAACCCGAACATCTGGGTGGCCGAACTGCTGGGCGAACGCAGCCCGGGCACGGCGATCGACCTGGCCGCCGGCGAGGGCCGGCACGCCCTGTGGCTGGCCGGGTTGGGCTGGCGGGTGACCGCGGTTGATTTCTCCGCCAAGGGTTTGGACAAGGGCCGGCAGATCGCCGACCGGGAGGGCTTCGGTGACCGGATCGACTGGGTGGTGGCCGACGTGATCGACGGAGACTGGCCGGCCGGCCCCTACGACGCGGTGGTGGTGAGCTACCTGCAGGTGCCACCGGCAGCACGGGCCACCGCGATGCAGCGGGCCGCGGCCGCCGTCGCCGAAGGGGGTGTGCTGGTGGTGATCGGCCACGACTCGGCCAACCCCGAACACGGCCACGGCGGCCCGCAGAACCCCGAAGTGCTCTACAACGCCGACGATCTGATTGCCGACCTCGCCGACACCGGGCTCACCGTCCACGTGGCCGAGCTGCGCAAACGCGACGTCGACGGAGCCCCCCGCCCGGCCCTCGACGTGGTCGTCCTCGCCACCCGCTGACCGGTTGGGCCCGACTCACGGGATGATTTCGACACGGGCGCTACGCGCCCTGCTCAATCGGCGTTGTGGGTATCGCGCCTGCGCGCCCTGCTCAATCGGCGTGGGAGACCCCCTACGTTGGTTGAGCAGGGCGCTCTTCACGCTCGTTGAGCCGGAATCGCGCAGCGATTCCGTGTCGAAACCCCGCAACCTCTTCCGCGTCACGATCAGCGGGGGAGCCCGCCCAGATGAAGCAGGAGCCCCAGACGCTGGTTGAGCACGAGCGCTCTCGACGTCGGTTGAGCAGGAATCGCGCAGCGATTCCGTGTCGAAACCCCTTGTCGCAGAACGCTCCGGCGTCCGGGTGTCAGTGCCCGAAGACGGGCGCGATCCAGCCCCGGCCGATCGCGTGCGAGTGCAGGTTGAAGCCCAGCACGGCCGGGGTGGCGTTCTCGTCGACGCCGTCGAGGGTTTCCACATCGACCGCGTGCACCATGAAGAAGTACCGGTGATCGCCGTGCCCCGGGGGCGGAGCGGCGCCCAGGTAGCCGGCGAAGCCGGCGTCATTGCGCAGGGTGATCGCCCCGGCGGGCAGTTGCGGCGCGTCCGGGTCACCCGCCCCGGTCGGCAACTCGGTGCAGTCGGCGGGCAG
>JAAYAO010000460.1 GCA_012719335.1 Propionibacterium sp.
TCGATCGTGGCTACCTCGATGGGGCCCGACCCCGGTCAGAGTCTCCGAGGTCGATGCCCGACTCTGGGCATGACAGCGAAGTCACGACCCTCGCAGATCAGCTACCCCTGCTTACGCAGTGTTCCAGGGTCTATCGCAGGAACGGTGTAACTGGCCCTACGGCCCGGTTGGGCAGAAGGGGTCATGATGACCGAAACACTGATGGTCGTGGAGCCACACGAAGAAGACACGACGGCGCCCTCGGCGTTCGTCAGCCAAGCCAAGCCGAGTCTGGACCCCGCACCGTCGGCTGAGCCGCTGGTGTTGTCCACGGCAGAGACCGAGTTGCTGCGCGGGCTGGTGCGCCGGACTCGTGGTGCGGGCGGGGATTTGACCGGCCCCGACGGCCTGCTCAAGCAGCTCACCAAGACGGTGATCGAGTCGGCCCTGGAGGAGGAACTCGTTGACCACCTGGGCTACGACAAGCACGACCCGGCGGGCCGGAACGGAGCCAACTCGCGCAACGGGTACCGGCCCAAGACGGTGGTCACCGACAATTGCGGCGAGGTGGAGATCGCCGTCCCGCGGGATCGGGACGGCAGTTTCGAGCCGGTGATCGTGGCCAAGCGGCAGCGTCGCCTGACCGACCTGGACACCCTGGTCATCAGCTTGTACGCCAAGGGCCTGACGACCGGGGAGATCTCGGCGCACCTGTTCGAGGTGTACGGCGCGAACGTGTCGAGGGACACGATCAGCCGGATCACCGACAAGATCGTCGAGGAGATGAGCACTTGGTGGGCCCGCCCGTTGGAGCGCGTGGATGCGGCGGTCTTCATCGACGCGATCATGGTCAAGGTCCGCGACGGCCAGGTCGCCAACCAGCCGCCTCTCAGCCGCGATCGGGGTCGACCTGGACGGCCACAAGGACATCCTCGGCATCTGGGCCGGCGGCAACGCTGACGGCGAGTCGCCGAAGTACTGGCTCAACGTCCTCACCTAGCTTCGCAACCGCGGCGTCGCCGACGCGTTCTTCATCGTCTGCGATGGGTTGAAGGGACTCCCCGACAGCGTCGCCGCCGCGTTCCCCAAAGCGATCGTGCAAACGTGCATCATCCACCTGATCCGCAACACGTTCCGGTACGCCTCCCGCAAGTACTGGGACCAGATCAGCCGCGAGTTGAAGCCGGTCTACACCGCCGCCACGATCGCCGAGGCCGAACGGGCCCGCGACGAGTTCCTCGACAAGTGGGGCCGCGCCTACCCAGCCATCCGCGGGCTGTGGCTGAACGCGTGGGAGGAGTTCACCCCCTTCCTCGCCTATGACGTCGAGATCCGTAATGTGCTCTGCTCGACGAACGCGATCGAATCGCTGAACGCCCGCTTCCGACGGGCCGTCCGCGCCCGCGGCCACTTCCCCAACGAGCAATCCGCCCTGAAAACCCTCTACCTCGTCACCCGAAGCTTGGACCCCAAAGGCACCGGTGAGACACGATGGGTGACACGCTGGAAGCCAGCACTCAACGCCTTCGCCATCACCTTCGCCGACCGCATGCCGGCCGCCGAAGACCACTGAAGTAGTAAACACAACAAGAATGGCCAGTTACACCGTTAGTCGGACAGTCCCGACGCATCGTTTCCGGTCAGGAAGGATGCAGATCATGCCGA
>JAAYAO010000461.1 GCA_012719335.1 Propionibacterium sp.
CCGCCGCGTTTACGCGGCGTGTCGAAATCCTGCGACCACATCCGCCTGCCGCACCCCGAGCAAGCCTTCGCGCCGCGTTCCCTCCTACGGTGATTGAGCCGCCGCGTTTGCGCGGCGTGTCGAAATCTCGTGACCCCTCCCGCGTCACTTTCCCCGAGTCTCCTGACCGCCACCCGGTGACTGAACCCGCAAGCATGACGGTCACCGTGACCACTATGGCTTCGGTAGCGCTGAGGCTTGCGGTCTCAGTCATCGGCGGAGATGAGGAGGTTGGGTGAAGGTTGAGCTGTTGACACCCGGCCGCAGCCCGGCTCCTGTCTGCCTGACTGAAGCCGCAAGTATGGCGGTCACCGTGACCACTGTGGGTTCGGTGGCGCTGAGGCTTGCGGTCTCAGCCACGACGGGCACGTGAGGTGAACGAATCTTCTTGCTGCTGGATCGTCAATGAGCCGCTGACCGGTACTCGCAGAACGGGGCCCGACCCTGCCGTTCGTCCGGCACTGATGACTGGATCCTCAAGCCTCGCCGGCGCCGAAGCCATAGTGGCCGTGGCTCCGCCCAGGCTTGCGTTTTGAGTCATTGGGGGACATCACCGCCGGCGACGGGACGACGAACGTCACTGGGGGACTCACGGCTCGGCGGCGAAGACTGCGAACGTCAATGGGGACACCACCGCTCGGCGGCGGGACGACGAATGCGGAGGCGGGGACGGAAAGTGTCCGGAATTGACACGGCACCCGCCAATGGGCGGGTGCCGCATCGCACTTCAGCTCAGGTGATCATGCGCAAATCTAGTGTTGGTCTCGGGCAGTCCCGGAGCCAACTAATCCTGTACGACGGTGGGTCGCTGCGTGGGTGCCTGGCTGTTGTGCTTCGGTTTCGGACCTCTCGGTCGTTCACCGTGTAATCATTGTTGCCCGAAACGCCCCGGATTCCAAGCCTTTTCGACGTGTTGTTTTCCACATGTTTTCGGTGGCCCGAGCACTATGAATTTCGCCGTCATTTCGGTAATGTCTGACTTATCTGGGCAACTTTCCCGGCCTGTTTTCCACAGGCCTGTGGCATGCCGTTCTCCACAGATTTTCGCGCGGCAGGGAAAAGTCCGTCGCGGATGCCCACCGTAAGGGGTATGACCGCTTTCTCCCCTCGAACCCCCATCCTGGTGTGCACCCGTGACGAGTCGGTGCTGGACGCCGTGCTCGCGGCCGGGGCCGCTGCCGGTGAGCAGATCGACCCGATCACCGACCCCGGGCGGATGGCCTCCGGATGGTCCAGTGCCGGTGCGGTGTTCATCGGCGCCGACTGCGCGGCCGGGGTCGCCGCCCTCGGCCTGCCGCCGCGCGAACGGGTGCATCTGGTCGGCGCCGACGCCGCCGAGCTCGCCCGCTGGTCGATGCTGCTCGGGGCGGCGGTGGCGGTGATCCCGGAGGCGGCCGACCATCTGGTCACCGCAGTGCTGGGTGGCGGCGGCACCGATACCCCGGTGCTCGCGCTGGTGGGGGCCGTCGGGGGCGTCGGTACCTCCACCCTGGCGGCCGGGGTGGCACTGCTCAGCCGGCGGCCCACCCTGTTGGTGGACGCCGACCCCGATGGCGGTGGACTTGACCTCGTCCTGGGGGTGGAGGCCGAACCGGGGTGGCGGTGGCCCGACCTGACCCATGCCCGCGGCCACCTCGGCGGTCTGCGTGGCCAGTTGCCCGGGCTCGACGAGGTGGAGGTGCTGTCGGGTGGCCGGGGCCGGGAACAGGCCGGTGAACCACCTCCGGAGGCGATGGCAGCGGTGCTCGCCGCCGGACGGCACGGCCACGACTGGGTGGTCGTCGACGCCGGCCGCGGGCGCGGCGTCACGGCCCGCGACGCGCTGCGCCATGCCGATCGAGTGCTGGTGGTCACCACCACCGAGGTGCGGGCGGTGGCCGCCGCCGACGGGTGCATCCGCCGCCTGCGGGCCGAGCGGTTGCCGGTCGACGGGGTACTGCTGCGCACCGTGAAGGGTGCGGGCATTGCCGCCGACGACGTGAGCGCAGCGGTGGGTGCGCCGATCTGGGCCGGGGTGCCGGCTGACCGGGGTGTCGCGGCCGCGGCACGATGCGGCGGGCCACCCGACCGGGGTGCCGGACGCCGGTGGCGGCGCGGCTGCCTGGATGTGGTGCACCGGGTGCTGCCATGAGCGACCTGACGATCGTCCGCCCACATCTGGCCGAACTGGGCCGGCCCCCGACCGCCACCGATGTGGCCGAGGCGATGCGGCGCTCGGGGCTGGTGGTGACCGACCGGGGCGTCCGGGTGCTGATGGCCGAACTGCGTCGGGATTCCCAGGGCGCCGGCCTGCTCGATCCGTTGTTGGCCGACCCGCAAGTGACCGATGTGCTGGTCAACGGTGCCGATCAGGTCTGGGTCGACCGCGGGCGTGGCCCGGAACGCACCGACCTGCGCTTCGCCGACGAGGACGACCTGCGCCGGTTGGCGGTGCGGATGGCCAATCAGGTGGGCCGTCCGCTCGACGACGCCCATCCTTTCGTCGACGCCCGGCTCGCCGACGGTACCCGGGTGCACGCGGTGCTGGCCGGGGTCGCCGCACCCGGCACCTGCCTGTCGCTGCGGATCCCGGCCCGTCGCCGGATGACGCTGGACGACTGGGTGCGGGTCGGTTCCCTCGACCCGGCGGGGGCACACCTGTTGCGGACCATCGTCGGTCAACGCCTGGCGTACTTGGTGTCGGGTGGAACCGGCAGTGGGAAAACCACCTTGCTGGCGGCGCTGTTGGCCGAGATTCCGGCCGATGAGCGCATCGTGCTGGTCGAGGATTCCCGGGAGCTCAACCCCGACCACCCGCATTGCGTCCGGTTGGAGGGGCGGCCGGCCAACGCCGAGGGGGCCGGTGCGATCACCCTGACCAGTCTGGTGCGGCAGGCCCTGCGGATGCGGCCCGATCGGGTGGTGCTCGGGGAAGTGCGTGGGGCCGAACTGTGCGATCTGTTGACCGCCCTGAACACCGGGCACGAGGGTGGCTGCGGAACGGTGCATGCCAACTCCGCCGGCGATGTGCCGGCCAGGTTGGAGGCGTTGGCGGCCCTGGGTGGGCTGGGCCGGGCGGCCACCCACGCCCAGGTCGCGGCCGCCCTGGATGTGGTGATTCACCTGAGTCGGGGCCGGGACGGGCGGCGCCGGTTGAGTGAGATCGGGGTGTTCACCCGTACCGGGGACGGGGTGATCGAGGTGGTGCCGGCGGTGGTGTTCGACCCCACCCCGCGCCCCGGGCCGGGAGCCGGGCTGTTGGAAGGGAAACTGCGGTGATCCTCGCGATGCTCGCCACCCTGGTGGCGGTCGGGTTGGCCTTCGCCCCCGGACGTCCGATCACCCGCTTGGCACCGATTCCGGCCGGGCCCCGACGACGCAAGGGACGACCGGTGTTGCCGGTGGTGATCGCAGCGGTACTCGTCAGCGCCGTGGTGGCCGGCCCACGGGTCGGCGTGCTGCTGGCGCTCGGCGTCGGCGTGGCCGCCACCGCGGCAACCCTGTGGAGCCGGTACCGGCGACGTCGGCTGCGGCGGGAACGACGCGTCGAGGTGGCCGAGGGCTGTGCGGTGCTGGCCCGGGAGGTGCGGGCCGGACGGGCCCCGGTGCAGGCGCTGATGTCGGTGGCCGAGGACCATCCGTCCTTCGCCCCGGCCGCGGCGGCCCATCGGGTCGGCGGTTCGATTCCCCGAACCCTGCGCGACACCGCGGGGCAACCGGGGCGCGAGGGCATGGCCCAACTGGCGCGCGCCTGGGAGGTGTCGACCCGTACCGGGGCGGCGCTGGCCCCGACCCTGGACGTGGTGTCGCGGGCATTGCGGGCCGAACAGCAGGTGGCCCGCACCACGGCGGGCGAACTCGCCGCGCCCCGCGCCACCGGCCAGATGCTCGGCCTGCTGCCGGTGGCGGGCATCGTGCTCGGCTTCCTGCTCGGTGGCAATCCGATCGACTTCCTGCTCACCTCCGGCTACGGGTTGGCCTGTCTGGTCGGTGGGGTGGGTCTGACCTGCGCGGGCCTGTTGTGGAGCGACCGGTTGGGGGACCCACGATGAGTATCTGGGTGCTGATGGCGATGGGGGCGGCCGCGGTTCTGGCCGGGGCACTGATGCCCGGCACAGCCCTGCAACGCCTGCACCGCCGGGCCGACCCCGGCACGGCTCCCGGCCCGACACCCCGGGCACGGGCACCCTGGGTGGTGGCCGGCGCCGCCGCGGCCCTGGTCGTCGGCTGGCTGCTGTTGCCGGCGGACGGGCTGTGGGCTCTGCCCCTGGTGCTGGTGCCCGGCGCGATTGCCGGTGAACGGGTGGGCCGACGGATCCCCGACGCCGACCTCCGTCGCCAGCAACGGCGGCGCAGTGCCGAGCTGCCGGCGATCCTGGACCTGTTGGCCACCTGCCTGGCCGCGGGGTTGCCCCTTCGGTCGGCGGCAGTCGCGGTGCGCGACACCGCCGACGGGCCCGTGCGCGATGATCTGAGCCGGGTACTGCACCGGCTGGAACTCGGCGTGCCCGACCGCGATGCCTGGCTGGTGCTGGCCGAGAACCCGCTGTGGCGTGGCATCGCCCGTGACCTGGCTCGGTCGGTGGCCTCGGGTACCGGGCTGGTCGAAGTACTGCATCAAGCGGCCGAGGACACCCGCCGAGCGCACCACGCCGACCAACTGGAACGGGCCCGCACCGTCGGGGTGCGCAGTGTCTGGCCGCTGATGGTCTGCTATCTGCCGGCCTTCCTGCTGGTGGGCATCGTGCCGATCATCGGTTCCGCGGTTCTGCGGCTGCTGGGGTGACTCCGACCGTGTTGCGTCATCCGGGACAAGTCTCGCCGCCTGTCGACCCGGGCCGCACCACCGCGGGTGGTCGTCGATCCCGCGGCCCACCGCGGGATGACCCCACGCCCGACTCGGGTGGACCTCATTTCCGGCCCGGGTGAGGGGGGAATACACCCATCGAATGAGCTGCACAGCCCTCTTTCGTTGACGGTGGGGTCATCCTTCGTCGCACGAGGGCAGGATCTCTCGATAAGAGACGGGCGTCACACTACGATCGGTACATGAAGCAGGGTGCGCGGTGGCCGCGGAGCCCCGTGGTGGCTGCGGCCGCCACGGGTTGCTGGCTGCTCGCCTATCTGCCGATCTCCCAGCCCTGGGCTCTCGCAGTGTGGGGGCTGGTCGTTCTCGGGGTGGGCTTGCAGGCGTTCCGGCCGTTGCCCGGTGCGCTGTTGGTGCTGGTCTCCTGTCTGCTGTGCACGCTGATGGGGGCGCCCTTCGGTGATGTCGAACTCCTGCTGCCACAGATGTTCGTGCTGTTCTGGCTCGGCCGTCATCAACCCTCCTGGATTCCCGGAGCGGTGCTCACCCTGGGGGTGGCGGCCTGTGCCGGCGCCCGTCCCGATGCGCCCTGGTACGGCCTGCTGGTCACCGCCGCCGTCTACTCGGTGCCGTGGTTGTTCGGACGGGTGGTGCGCGGTCGAGCCCGGGAGGCCGATCAGGCCGCCGACGAAGCGGCCAGGCTGGCGGGCATCGATCTGGCCCGGGTGATGGACAACAGCACCCGGGAAAGCCGGCGCCGGGCTTCCCACGACTCCCTGGCCGTGATGCGCCATTCGGTCGAACGGATGTGCCGGATGATCCGGACGGCCCTGCGCACCGGTGAGACGTCCCCGCTGGTCGAGGTGCGGGTCGAGGCCGAATCGGCGATCGAGGAATTGCACCGGATCCTGTCCCTGCTCGGGACGGCCACCAGGCCGGTGAGCGAGTTGCCCGCCCGTCGGGTCGGGGCCGACCCGCGCGGCACCGGCACCCCGTGGACCTCGCAGGCGATCCTGATCACCTCGGCGGCCGCATTCGTCTGCGTCCTGGTGACCTATCTGGCGGCCGGCTGGCAGTGGCGCCTGGTGCTGTTGGCAATCGTGGTGCCGTTCGGTGCCCTGATCGCCCGTCGATACGTCCTGCCGGCCGGGGTCGCGGTGGGGCTCGCCTTCGCGGTGGCGGCCCTGGGGCCCGACTTCAACCACTGGGCACTGCTGCCGATCGAAGCGTGTTTGGCGGCCCTGGTCTGGGTGGCAGTCGCCCAACGCAGCGGCCACGGGCTGGCCGGGTTCCTGGCCGCCTGCACCGGGGTGCTGATCATGGGGGCCCATTTCGGCAAGCAGGGGATGGGGTTCGCGGTGGTCAGCGTGGGCATCACCGTGGTCGCCTCCCGGGCCTGGCGGGAGAAGGACGAACGACTGCAAAGCGCCCTGCTGACCGCGGCCCGTCGCACCGCGGAGATCGCCACCGCAGCCCTGCATGCCGACCGGGAGGAACGACACCGGCTGGCCCGCGAACTGCACGACGGAGTGAGTCACGGCATCACCGCGATGACGATGCAGGTACAGGCCGCCCAACTGGCCACCGACCCGGCCGGGGTCACCCGACACCTCGATGCGGCGCTGTCGGCCGGGGCGGCCACCCTGGCCGAGATCGCCTCGATCACCAGTGGCTGGCAGGTCGAAGGCATCCGGTACGGGGCCGGTGAGGATGTCACCGGGCTGATCGACGGTGCCCGCGAGATGGGGGTGAACATCGCCGACGCCCGGGTGGGGGAGTGCGCCGACCCCCTGGTGTTCCACATCGTCCGCGAGGCCCTCACCAATATCGTCCGGTACGCCCCCGGCGCACGGGTCTTCATCGACACCGGTCGGCACGACGGCAGCTACCGGATCCGCATCGTCGACACCGGACGAGCCCCCGACCCCGACCAGTCGGCCAACCCGCTGCCCGGGCTGGGCACCGGCCTTCGGGGGTTGGCGGACCGGGTGTCCGAGCGCGGCGGCCACTTCCGCGCCGGGCCACGGGCCCGCGGCTTCGAGGTATGGGCCGAATGGCCGGCCGGGACGCCCGAGCCCGAGCCCGTCCCGGTTGTTCCGCAACCGGAGGAGACCGACATCGAGCCCGAGCAGGTGGCACTACCGACGGCGTTGGTGCTCGAGGTGGGGCCGGGACGTCCATTGGAGGCGGTGTGATGCAGCAGAAGACCCCGATCCGTGTGGTGGTGGCCGACGATCACAATCTGGTGCGAGCCGGATTGCGTTCGATCATCGAGGTGCAACCCGACATGGAAGTGGTCGGGGAAGCCGTCGACGGCAGGGAGGCGGCCGGATTGGCCGACCGGTGCGCCGCCGACGTGGTGTTGATGGACGTGTCCATGCCGGGCACCGATGGACTGGCCGGTCTGGCAGCGGTCCGCGCGGCCCGTCCGACCTGCGCGGTGATCATGCTGACCACCTTCAACGTGGAGGAGAGCATCGAGCGGGCGTTGCGTTCCGGTGCTGCCGGCTACCTGCTGAAAACCGCCTCGGCGGATCAGATGCTGGCCGCGATCCGGGCCGCACACCGTGGCGAGCGGGTGTTCTCCCGGGCGGTGCAGGACAGGCTGGTCGAGTCCTATCTCGGACGGGCCAAGCCGACCCCGGAGCCACCTCCGGAGTTCGGCCTGCTCACCGAACGCGAGTTCCAGGTGTTCACCGAACTGGCCCGCGGCAAATCCAACGCCGAAATCGCCGGCACCCTGTATCTCAGCGAGGGCACGGTCAAGACCTATGTCACCCGGCTGCTGAACAAGCTCGGGCTGCGCGACCGGGTGCAGGCGGTGATCTTCGCCCTGCAACACGGTCTGCTCGCCGATGAGGAACAGAGCCCCCGGTAACGCCAGTGGCCCCGGAACCGAAGCTCCGGGGCCACTGTTGGATCAGGTTGTCACTCGATCCAGGTCTTGCTGAAGTCGACCATGCTGTCGTTGGTGGCGAAGACACCGTGGACGTTGTCGTTCCAGTAGATGAAGTTCGTACCGGCCGACAGGGTGACTGCCGGGACGGTCTCCTGGTAGCGCTCGTCGATCCGCTTCAGAACATCGCCGCGGTCGTCCAGCGCAGTGCCGCGGAGCTCCTCGATCAGTTCATCGAGCTCGGGATCCTTGACGCCGAGGGCGTTGGCGAAGGACTCCGAGTGCAGCGAGGAGTAGAGGCGCTGGTACGGGTCGGCCTCGTTGTAGGAGAGGCCGCCGGTGCCCACCTCGTAGTTCTTCTCGATGAAGATCTTGGTGGTGTAGTCTGCCACGTTGCGCTGCAGATCCTGCTCAACCTCGAACCCGACGGCTTCCAGGTTCGCCACGATCATCAGGATGGTGTCCTGGCTGGAGGACAAACCGGTCACAGCGACCTTGCCGTCGTAACCCTCGGCCTTGGCCTCCTCCAACAGGGTCTTGGCCTTCTCCGGGTCGTAGTTCAGGGTCTCGACACCGCTGGCCCACTTCGACCACGGGCCGAACAGGGCGTGGTTCGGCATTCCCTTGCCGTCACGGGCCCGGTCGTTGACCGCTTCGGTGTCGATCGCGTAGCCCATTGCCTGGCGCACCTTGAGTTCGGTGCCCGGGCCACGGGACTGGTTGATCATCAGCAGCGCGTTCTGGGCGTTGATTTCCATCGCACCGCTCATGTCCTCCTCCCGCAGGTCCCACACCCACTTGGAATTATTGGTGATGCCGACATTGGCGCCGCCACCCTTGACCAGGTCGACGCGGGCATCATCGCTGCCCAACCACACGAAACGCACTTTCTCCAGGTAGGGCTGGCCATCCCAGAAATCGGGGTTGGCAGCCACCACGAGTTCTTCTTGAGGCTGGTACGACTCGTAGGTGAACGGACCGGCACCGATCGGCTCGAAGGCGTCCGGGCCGCCGGCGATCGCGGCCGGAGCCACGATGAAGCCGATGCCCTGGCCGAGCATGTTCGGGAAGGTGGTCCACGGACCCTGCAACTGGAACTCGACGGTCTTGTCGTCGATCTTCTCGATGCCCTTCCACATCGGCGCGATCACGGCGGCGTCGTAACCCTGGTTCTGCAGGTAGTAGTTCACCGAGCCGATCACGGCGTCGGCGTTCACCGGGGTGCCGTCGGAGAACTGGGCATCACGCAGGGTGACGGTCCACACCGAGTGGTCCTCGTTGGGCTCGATCGACTCGGCGAGCCGCGGTTCCCAGTCCTGAGTCTCGACATTCCAACGGACGAGTTGGTCGTAGACCGCGACCAGCGGTGCTCCGCCGGAGAAGCCGGTGGCGATCGTCTTGGACGGGTCGAGGCTGCGGTTCTCCGCGAAGTCGGCGAAGGTCAGCGTGCCGCCCTGTACCGGATCGCCGGAGGCTTCCTTCTGGTACACGCCGGTGACGAAGTGATCGTCCGGAGTGTTGTTCTCGCCGCCGGTGCCGCTGCCCCCGTCGGTGTCGTCGCCGCTCCGGGCGCAAGCGGTCAGGGCGAGGCTGCCGGCCAAAAGAAGCGCGGCCAGACGCCCCATGCGTCGTGATGTGGTCATGTGTTCCTCCGTGACCTGAAGTGTGGTGTCGATCACTTCACACGTTGGGATGCCGAGAGGGGTAATCCTTTCCCATTCAGTGGAAGCGGTTTCCCGGTTGTGTTCAAGTCGTGACCTGCCGTCCCGTGGCGGATCGTGTGAGTTCTTGCGCACCCTGCGCGCAAGAACTCACACGATCTGTGCCGGGGGTGCCTACTCCTCGATCCAGGCCTTGCCGAAGTCGACCATCACTTCGTTCAGGCCGACGATGCCGTGCACGTCCTCGGACCACAGCACCGTCGGGGTGAAGTAGCGGTAGGTGATCAGCGGCACCTCGTCCTGGACGAGGGTCTCGATCTCGTGCAGCTTCTGCCGCATCGCGTCCTCGTCCTCCAGCGGGATGGCGCGCAGTTCACCCACCAATCGGTCCATCTCCGGGTTGCTGAAGCCGGTCACGTTGCTCGAGCCGTTGGTGGTGTAGGCGCTGTAGATGTTCTGGAAGGGGTCGTTGTCGACCAGGCCCAGGCCGGTCTGGGCCACCGAGTAGTTGCGCTCGATGAAGATCCGGGCGATGAAGTCGGCCAGGTTGCGCACCAGATCGGTATCGGTCTCGAAACCGGCCGCGTCCAACTGGGCCTTCAGGGTCATCACGGTCTCCTGGTTGACCGGTGAGTCGGCGGCGGTGAGGGTGATCCGCCCGTCGAAGCCCTCGGCCTCGGCCTCCTCGAGCAGGCGCCGCGCATGCTCGAGCATGCGTTCGCCGAACTCGGTGATCGCGAACTGGCGGGTGGTGCGTGTGAGCAGCCGCTCGCCG
>JAAYAO010000462.1 GCA_012719335.1 Propionibacterium sp.
CCTGCTGAACCGACGCCGAAGGGGCCTGCTGAACCGACGCCGAACGGCCCTGCTGAACCGACGCCGAACGGCCCTGCTGAACCGACGCCGAACCGACGCCGAAGGGGCCTGCTGAACCAACGACGAACGCTCTGTGGGCCTGCTCGTGCTGGGTCAGTCCTGGCCGGTGATGCGTTTGCGTTGACGCAGGCCCTTGGGGTCGGTGGGGCGGCGTTCGCCGCCGGGCACCCAGAGGATGTCGCCCTCGGCGCCGTTGATCACCCGCACCAGGATGAACAGCAGGTCCGACAACCGATTCAGGTACTTCACCGCCAGCAGGTTGACGCCGCCCGGCTGGTCGTCGGCGGCGGGTTCGGTGCCGTAGGCCTCGACGGCCACCCAGGCGGCGCGTTCGGCCCGGCGCACCACGGTGCGGGCCAGATGCAGGTGCGCCGCGGCCGGGGTACCACCGGGCAGGATGAACGAACGCAGGTTCGGCAGCGGTTTGCCGAAGTGATCACACCAGGCTTCCAGGCGGTCGATGCATTCCTGCTCGATCCGCAACGGGGGGTACTCGTACTCCGACCGCAGCGGGTGCGACAGGTCGGCGCCCAGGTCGAACAGTTCGTTCTGGATGAACCGCAACACCTCGTCCACCTCTTTGGGCAGGCCGGTGGCGATCGCCAGACCCAGCACCGCGTTGGCCTCGTCGACATCGCCGTAGGCCGCCACCCGGGCATCGTGCTTGTCCGCCTGGGACATGTCGGAGAGGTGGGTGCGACCGGCATCACCGGTTCGGGTGTAGATCTTCGTCAGGTTCACCATGGGTACAGCGTAGGCTGGCCGGGTGATCTCGATGAAGCGTGTCCTGCCCGTGTTCGCGGTGGCCTCCCTGGCGCTGAGCGCCTGTGCCGTCGCCCCCGAAACCCAGAACCCCGAAACCGACCCGGATCAGGAGGTGACCACCCAGCCCGACGGCGGTGACACCACCGATCCGACCGGCGAGCCGGGTGATACCACCGAGCCCGGCTCCGCCGATACGGTGAGCTGTGACTACCCGGTCTCCGGGGAACCGGCCAAGCCCGTCGACCCGCCGCCGACCGACGACGTGCCGGCCACCGGTGAGGTCACCTTCACCATTGACACCAACCAGGGCGCCATCGCGATCACGATGGATCGGGCCAAGGCACCGTGCACGGTGAACTCCTTCGAGTCGCTGGCCACCCAGGGCTACTTCGACGACACCACCTGCCACCGACTGGTCGACTCGGGCATCTTCGTGCTGCAGTGCGGCGACCCGACCGGCACCGGTATGGGCGGCCCGGGGTACACCTTCGCCGACGAAACCCAGCCGACCGACACCTACGAGGCCGGCACCGTCGCGATGGCCAACGCCGGCCCCAACACCAACGGGTCGCAGTTCTTCCTGGTCTACGAGGATTCCGAACTGCCCCCGAACTACACCGTTTTCGGCGAGATGGACACCGACTCGGTCGGCGTGGTCGCTCGGATCGCTGCCGAGGGTCAGGACGGCTCCTCGCCCGGCGGCGGGGGCAAGCCGAACAACCCGGCCGAGATCAACACCGTCGCAGCCGGCTGAGCCCGCGGGGATCCGAACCCGTGCCGTGAAGGGCAGACCCTCGCGGCACGGCGACCGCGTGCGTCAGGTGTCGCAAGCGCCGGCGGCCGCCCGGGGTCGGGGCTGACGTCCGGCGCACAGCACCGCCACCAGCACCGGCAGTTCCAGGTAGGCGTGGTAGGAGGCCAGCAGGGCGTACAGTGACCGTCCCTCGAACCAGTCGAGGACGAACACCACGGCCAGCAGACCGGCCAACCCCAGGCCGAGCCACCACAGCCGCACGCCGCGCAGCGCCGGGACGGCCCGGTTCGCGCGGGCCGTCACCCCGGGCGTGAGCAGCGGCATCAGCACCAACCAGGTGACGTAGTGCATCGACTGCATCAGCGCGAACATGGTGAGAAACCGGGTGCCGACCATGGTCGAGGCCTCGGGCGGGGCGTGCAGGTCGATCACCCGGGCGCCATCGACGAAACCGGCGACCAGGCCCGGGTCGGGGTTCAACAGCCCGTCCAGGGCCCCGAACAGGATCAGCATCGGTAGCACGACCACCCAGCTCAGTTGCACCGTGAGCAGGCCACGGCGCAGGGCGGGGGAGAACCGGCGGGACCATTCCCACACGAACAACACCGGCAACACGTTGTGCAGGTGGGTCAGCACCACGAAATGCCAGGCCGGGAAGGTCAGCGACGCCGCGGCTGCCACCGCCACCAGCGCCAACACCACGACCCGCCGCCGGCCGGCCAACCCCCAGTGGGCGCCGACGGTGAGCACCAGATAGCCGAGGGCGATCTCGAACTGGGCCGGGTACGGCACCATCTGGGCTCGGGCGATCACGATGCCCAGGATCAACAGCCCGATCAGCCCCCACACGATGGGGGAGAACAGGCCGGCGAAACGGGCGGCCAGATACCGGTACTCCACCACGTGGTGCAGCACCCCGCAGGCGATCAGGCCCAGCACGACCGTGGCCAGCGGAGCGGTGGTGGCGACCGCGAACATCAGCACGACGCTGACCGCCGAGCCCATTACCAGCAGCCCGCCGGCTGGGCGGGTGTGGACGGTTGGGGTGCCGGTGGCGCTGAGCAGAGCCATGGGCGAAGGCTAGTCCTTCGCCGGTTCCTCCGGCCGGGGTTCCGTGGCGTCCCCCTCGGCGTCGGTGTCGGTTGCGTCGGCCTGCTCGCCCTCGGTCTCGGCCTCCTCGGCCGGCTCGGACTCGGCGGCGGAGTCGTCGGCCGTTTCGACCGCGGGGTCGTCCTCCGAATCGGGGTCGGCCCCGTCCGTGGTGGTCTCGGTGGCACCGATCTCCACCACCTCCTCGCGTCCCGGGCGGAACTTGAGGAACAGCAGGAACAACACCAGCCCGATCACCGCGATCACCAGCGCGGTGACCTGGTTCGTCCGCAGCGGCCCCCACATATAGGACGGGTCGGTGCGGATGCCCTCGATCACGAATCGGCCGGTGCCGTAGATCACCAGGTACAGGGTGAACAGCTTGCCCTTGCCGAGGGCGAACTTGCGATCCAGCCACAGCAGCAGCAGGCCGCCGGCCAGGTTCCAGCTCAGCTCGTACAGGAAGGTGGGCTGGAAGGTCTCCACGTCCTTCATATCGGCGGGCCGGTACTGCGGCTCAATCTCCAACCCCAGCGGGCCGTCGTCGGGGCCACCGAACAACTCCTGGTTGAACCAGTTGCCGAGCCGGCCGATCGCCTGGGCCAGAATCAGCCCCGGGGCCAGGGCATCGGCGAAGGCGGACAGCTTGGCGCCGGTGATCCGCGCGGCGATGGCCGCACCCAGGGCGCCGAAGATGATCGCGCCGAAGATGGCCAGGCCACCTTCCCAGATAGCCCACGGATTGCCGCGGGCGCCCTCACCGAAGTAGTCGCCCCAGTGGGTCACGACGTGGTACACCCGCGATCCGATGATGCCCAGCGGTACCGCCCACATCACGATGGTCTCCACAGTCTGCGGACGTCCGCCCCGGGCCTGCCAGCGTCGGCTGGTCAACCAGTAGGCCAGCACGATGCCGGCCAGAATGCACAGGGCGTAGAAGTGGATCTTGACCGGGCCGAGCTGAAAACCGTTGATGCTCGGGCTCGGAATCGAGAGAAGGAGATCCATGTGCCGTTCCTGCGTCGGGGGTGAACACCGCGATCCGGGTCCTCGGCGAGCGTACCCGACCCCGGCGACCTACCATGGGGCGTGCTCGCGTTCTGGCTCACCTGCCTGCTGGAGGCGCCGTGGTGGCTGTGCTGTCTGCACGCCGAACCGTCCGAAGCCCGGCGCCCGGCGAGCCGCCGGATCCTGATCGCGCTGGTCTTGACCGGGGTGCTCAACCTGCTGACCCACCCGGTGGTGTGGCGGGTGACCGCCGGTGGGACGGCCACCACCTGGCTGCTGGCCGAGTTGGCGGCGGTGCTGGTGGAGGTGAGCGTGGCCGCGGTGGTGTTGCACCGGTGGGGTGTGCGGCACCCGCTGGTCACCGCCGGGCTGTACGGGATCGGAGCCAACGCGACATCGGCACTGGTCGGGGTGCTGTTCTTCTGAGTAGCTGCGCCGCGAATCGGGTTCGGGACGGCCGACTCAGCGGCCGCGCAGTCGGCGCAGCACGACGATCAACACGATCATCACCACGATCGCGATCAGAATCAGCACCACCAACGGCCCGAAGCGGGACGGTTCGGGGTACTGGGCCACATCGAGCAACGGCAGCCAGGTCATGGGGTACCTCCGAAGACGAACTGGGTGAGGATGGCGGTGACCAACTCGGGTTTCTGGGAGTGTACCCAGTGCCCGGCACCCTTCACCCGCACCTGACGCGTCGCGGGGAACAACTCGCGCATCAACTCATCGTGCTCGGGTTGCACATAGGGGGAGTCGGCCCCGTTCAGCCACAGCACCGGCCCCTCGTAGGGTGGGCCGTCGTAGCCGGGCCAGCCACCGATCTCGGGCAGCGAGCGGCGCAACAACTCCAGGTTCGGCTCCCACGACCAGCCATCGGTGCGACGCAGATTCTGCAACAGGAAGGCCCGCACCATCGCGCTCGATTCCCGGGCGGCCAGCTGCTCCTCGGCGTCGCGACGGCTGCGCAACCCGGCCAGATCGATCGACAGCAGGTCGTCGATGTACTTGCTGAAATTGCTGATCCCGGCCGAATCACCCGGCGGAATGTCCACCACGACGAGTTTGCTGATCAGATCCGGGTGGCGGAGGGCGGCCAACATGGAGATCTTGCCGCCCATCGAATGCCCGACCAGCACCGAGGGACCCTCCCGCCGGATGAACCCGGCGAGCTGGTCGGCGAGCTGCACGTAGTCGAACTCGTCGGTCCAGTGCGATTGGCCGTGGTTGGGCAGATCCAGTTGGATGCTGATCGCCCCCTCGGCGGTCAGCGCCTTACCGATCTGGTCCCAGTTGCGGCCCCGTCCGAACAGGCCGTGGGCGAACACCACCCGCGAGGTGTTCTCGTCGGTGTGCTCGGGCAGATGCCGGTGGTTGTGCAGCAGGCGGCCGGCGAGCAGATCCTGCTCGCGGGGTTCGGGCAGGCTCATCGGGCACGCTCCCAGCAGCCGCTGTGGTAGTGCCGGCGATGCTCCACCGCCGAGGTCTGCCCCAGGGGTGGTTCGGCCCGCCAGGCCACCACATGGGCGGTGCCGGCCCGGATCACACCCTGGCAGCCGGGGCAGCGGTACTCCTTGCCGGCCCGGTCGGCGGGCACATCGCGCACCACCCAGTCGCCGTCCCGCCGCTCGACACCACGCGCCCACCCGGTCGACAAGGGACGGTGTGGGCGCGCGTGTTTGCTGGGACGTTTGGCCATGTGGCCAGCCTAGCCCCGCCGCTGTGCCGGCAGGTGCTCAGCCGCGCAGGGCGGCCAGCGCGGCGGCCGGGTCGTCGGCGGCGGCCAGTTTGGTCAGCAACTGGGTCGGCCGGTGGCCGGGCTCGCCGGATTCGGCGTAGATCGCGCGCTGGGCCTCCAGCAGCGCCACCGGGCCCATCTCGGCGATCACGTCGAAGGGCTTCGGCATCCGGCAGCCCAGCGCCATCCCGGTGTCGATGTCGGACGGGGTGGCGTAGCGACGCTCGACCATGCCCAGCACGTCGTTGAGGTAGGGGGCGACCAGCTTCATCGGCAGCTCGTCCTCGCGGGTCGGCAGGTCGACGTCGGCCCAGGCGACCGCGGACTGATCCCCGGCCTCCGGGTGGGGGTAGAAGCCCTCCCCGCTCTTGCGGCCGAGCATCCCGGCGATGGTCAACTGGGTGAGCAGGGCCGCGGGGGCATGCAGCCGGTCACCGGTCTCGGCGTGCATCCGGGCCAGCGCCGATTCGGCCACGTCCAGCCCGATCATGTCCATCAAGGTGAACGGGCCCATCGGGTAGCCGGCTTTCTCGACCATCAACGCATCGATGGTGTCCCGGTCGGCGAAGCCGTCCTGGTAGAGCCGCACGGCGTGGTTCAGGTAGCCCAACAACAGGTAGTTGACGATGAACCCGGCGCGGTCGGTGCACACGATCGGTGACTTGCCGACCCCGCGCAGCAACTCCAGGGCCCGCTCGGTGGTCGCATCACTGGTGCGCGGCGCGCGAATCACCTCGACCAGCTTCTGCACCGGGGCGGGGTTGAAGAAGTGGATGCCGAGCACCTGGGCGGGCCGGTTCGTGGCGGCCGCGATACCCGCGATCGACAGCGAGGAGGTGTTCGTGGCCAGGATCGCGTCGGCCGGGGCGTGCTCGTCGGCCTGCCGGAAGATCGACGCCTTGAGGTCCTGGTTCTCGTTGACCGCCTCGACGACCAGGCTCGCCTCGCGCACCCCGTCGGGGGTGGAGGTGGTCCAGGTGATCCGGTCGAGCAACGCGGTGCGCTCCTCGGCAGTCATCTTCTCCTTGGCCACCGCCCGGTCGACCGACTTGGTCAGTACACCCCGGCCGCGAGCCAGGGCCTCATCGTTGTAATCGATACCCACCACGGAGTGTCCGGCCTTGGCGAAAACCTCGGCAATACCGGCACCCATCGCGCCGAGACCGATCACCGCCACCACAGAATCTGTCATTCCTCGAGTCTTCCACGCGCTCGCTACCCACCGGTAATCCGAGGGCGGAATGCTCCCGATCAGCGGGAGGTGATGGGCTCAGAAGAGACGATCCTCGGCGTTGTCCATGCCGCGCAGGGCGTCGTAGTCGAGGGTCAGGCAGGTGATCCCGCGGTCTTCGGCCAGGGTGCGGGCCTGCGGCTTGATCTGCTGGGCGGCGAACACTCCGCGCACCGGCCGCAACAACGGGTCGCGGTTCAACATCTCCAGATACCGGGTGAGTTGCTCCACCCCGTCGATCCCGCCGCGTCGTTTGATCTCCACCGCCACGGTCGCGCCGTCCTGATCGCGGCACAGCAGATCGACCGGGCCGATCGGGGTCTGGTATTCGCGGCGCACCAGATGCCACCCCTCACCCAGGGTGGCGACGTTCTCGGCCAACAGTTCCTGCAGATGGGCCTCCACCCCGTCCTTCTGCAAACCGGGGTCGACGCCCAGGTCGTGGGAGTAGTCGCCGAACACCTCGGCGATGGCGATCTGCAGGGTGTCGCCGTCCTTGCCGACGACCTCCCACACCTCGGTGAGGGCGGCGTCCTGTTCGGCGCCGACCACCGCGGCCAGGTCTTCGGGCGCCGGACGGGTGGTCAGCCGGCACGGTGGGGTCATCCAGTTCAACGGCTTGTAGGAGCCGCCGTCGGAGTGCACCAGCACCGACCCGTCCGCCTTCACCATGATGACCCGGGTGGCCATCGGCAGGTGGGCGGTGAGTCGTCCGGAGTAGTCGACCTGACAGCGGGCAATCACAATGCGCACGCCGGGCACTGTACCCCGCCCGGCGGTGCCGGTGGGGCCGGAGACGGTGCTCAGGACTGGTCGAGCCGCGGCACCAGCACCTCGCGGTAGAACAGCAGGACGGTCGCGGCCAGCGGAATCGCGATGATCGCGCCGACCAGGCCCAACAGGGTGCCGCCGAGCAGGATCGCGATGATCGTCACCGTGGGCGGCACCTGCACCGAGTGACGCATCAACCGCGGCTGGACGAGGTAGGCCTCGACCTGCTGGTAGAGCAGGAAGTACACCACCGCCACGATGCCCTGCCAGGGTGAGGACGAGAACCCGACCAGCCCGACCAGGATCATCGACATGGTGGCGCCGATCAGCGGGACGAAGCTGAACAGGGCAACCACCACCGCCAGGGCGAGGGCGTAGTGGCTCAGGCCGATCACCATCATCATCAGGAAGGCGCAGATGCCGGCGCAGGTGACCACCCCGAACATGCCGGTCAGGTAACCACCCACCCGCTTGAAGCTCTCGTCGGCCAGATAGCGGGCGCGGGGGCGGCGGGACGCGGGGGCGAGGCGGTAGATGACCTCCTTGATCTGGGGGAGGGTGACCAGGAAGTACAGGGTCAGCACCAGCCCCACCACCACCGAGGACAACACGCTGACCACCAGTTTGCCGGCGCCGAGGATGCCGCCGAAGGCCTGGTTCAGCAGCGATCCGGAGGTGAGGAATTGGGTGAGCCGCTCGATGATGCCGTACTCGGCATCCCAGCGGGCGAAGGTTTGGTTGTCGCGCAGCGACCGCAGCCAGTCGGGGTAACTGTTCAGCAGGGAGTTGATCTGTTCGCTGAACACCGGCACGGCCACCGACGCGGCCGCGGCGATGATGCCGACCAGGCCGATGAAGACCATCAACACCGCCAACCCGCGCGGCCATTTGCGGACGGTCAGGAACTCCACGAACGGGTTCAGGCCCAGGGCCAGGAAGAAACTGACCAGGATCACCAGCAGGATCGAACTGGCCTGCACCGCGGCGTTCATCAGCCCGTAGGCCAACAACACCCCCAGGCAGCCGAAGAAACCGATCGTGAAGGGGGACTGGTTCAACAGGCGTTGCCCCGGTGGCTCCGGGGGCGGGGGCACCGGCACGGTGCGTTCCACCGCTACCGGGGCCGGGCGGCGTCGGATCGGTTCCACGGCGCGTCGCAGACCACCGGCCAACCGTCCGACCAGCCGACGGCGGCGCGGCGGGGTGCTCGGGGACTGCGCCAACACCCGTTCGGTGGGCACGGCGTACTGCTCGGGCTCGGCGTCCGGGCTGCTCGGCACCTCGGCGGTGAGGTCCGGGTCGGGCTCGACGGCGTCGGGCCCGGGTTGTGGCCGATCGGCCACACTCACGAGCGGTGTTCACCTTCCGGCAGGACGGCGGGGTGCTCGACGTCGGCTTCGACGTCGGGGGAGTCGTCGGCGCCGGTCTCGATGGGAGTGGTCTGCTCCGATTCCGAATCGATATCGGTATCGGGGTGGACGACCTCGGCGGCCGGCACTTCGAGGGCGTCCGGGTCGTCCGGTGATGATGTGTCGGCTTCGTCGGACGCCGGAGCCTGCGGGTCGAGCGGTTCGGATGCGGGCATCTCGGGCAGGTTCAACACCGACTCGGGCAGCGGTTCGGGTTCGGGCAGGTCGCGCATCAGCCCGTCCAGATCGACCTCGGCCAGCCCACCGGAGGCCACCTCGGTGGCCATCGCCGCGGCGGCCTCCAACTGGGCGGCCAGGGCCTGACGGCGTTGCAGCAGCACATCGGTCTGTTCCCGCAGCGCCAACTGGTGGCGGCGCCACTCGGCCTGGGCCTGGGCCCGGCGGGCACGCAGCACCGATTCCAGCTTGTTCAGGTGCTCCTGGGCCTCGCGCACCGCCGACACCCGGATCCGTTCCGCCTCGGCCAGGGCATCGGCACGCACCGCGGCGGCCGACTCGGTCTCGGCACGCAGCCGGGTCAACGCGTCCTCGTGGCCGGCCCGGGCCTCGGTCAACATCCCGTTCATCCGTTGGGAGGCCTCGGCCTGTTCGGTGGCGATCGCGCTGAGGATCCGGTCCTTGTGGTCGGCGGCCTCGGCGGTCAATCGGGCGGCCTCGGCGGTGGCCTTCTGCACCAATGCGTCGGCCTCGGCCCGGGCGGTGGCCACCATCGTCGCGGCGCGGCTCTTGGCGTCGGCGGTGACGGCGTCGGCCTCCCGACGGGCCGCGGCCAACAGCAGGTCGCCCTCGGTGGTGGCGGAGGTGAGTTGCTCCTGGGTGCGTGCGTGCACCCGGTCGCGCACCTCGCGCAGCTCGACGGTCGCGGCCAGCCGGGTGTCCTCGGCGTCCCGCTCGGCGATCTGCCGGATCTGCTCGGCGGCCAGATTGGCGTCGTTCAGGGTGGCCTCGGCCTTGCGGTGGCCCTCGGCGACCAACTCCTCGGCACGGGCCCGGGCACTGCTCAACAGCACCCCGGCATGGCCGACGGCCTCCTCGGGATCGGCCGACACGCCGACCACCGGTTCGGTGGGACGCTCGGCCAACTCCTTCACCGCGTCCTGCAGTTCGTGCACCTCACGGGTGCGCTGCAGTAGTTGCGCCTCCAGTGAACGCAGGTAGTCGTCCACCGAGTGACGCTCGTACCCGCGCAGCACCACCGGAAAACTGCCGGCAGCACTGACCGTCTCGGTGATCAGATCCAGTCCATGCTCATCGGCGGCCATCGCCCTACTCCTCGAATCGGGAACCATGCGAGGCCAACCCTAGTTGACCGGTGTCAACCGGTCAGTGTTCGGCGCGCTCCACGATCTCCAACAACACCCCGCGGGCGTCCTTGGGGTGAACGAAGTTGATCCGCGAATCGGCGGTGCCGCGGCGGGGTTCGGGGTAGAGCAGCCGCAGGCCGCGCTCGCGCAACACCGCGCTGACATGGTCGATATCGGCCACCCGATAGGCCATCTGCTGCATGCCGGGGCCGTTGCGGTCGATGAACTTGGCGATCGTCGACTCCTCGTTCAGCGGAGCGAGCAACTGCAGTTCCGCAGCGGTTTCGGCGTTGTCGCCGGTGGCGATCATCGCCTCCTCGACCCCCTGCTCCTCATTGATCTCGCGATGCACCACCCGCCAGCCCATCACCTCGGTGTGGAACGCGATGGCCTCGTCCAGATCGGGCACGGCCAGGCCGACATGGTCGACACACAGGAACAACGATTCGTTGGCATCAGTCATGTCTTCAGCCTAGGACTCACCACCCGGCCGGGAACGGGCGGGGGTGGGGCACGAAGTGCCCGCGAAAGTG
The DNA here is from genome assembly GCA_012719335.1 of Propionibacterium sp. Taxonomy (GTDB): domain Bacteria; phylum Actinomycetota; class Actinomycetes; order Propionibacteriales; family Propionibacteriaceae; genus JAAYAO01. The sequence continues at coordinate 10,684 of JAAYAO010000462.1, forward strand.
CCCCGGACGGCGTGGCGCGGCATCGATCGGCGGCCGCGACGTGTATGAAAGTGGTTGAGTCCTGGGTTCGTTCGCGAGCCCGTCTTCCCCCGGACCAACTTTGGAGACCACGGATGAGCACCTGGATCAAGAGAGCACTGATCGTGCTGGTGGTCGCTTTCGCGCTCTTTTACCTGTTCACCCGGCCCGAGGACGCCGCCGCGGCGGTGCGCGGTTTCTTCAACGGCTTCGCCTCGATCGGCCGGTTCTTCACCGCCCTCGCCGACGGTTGGTGACCGGCGGAGCAGGCATGAGCACGAGCGGCTGGCTGCACCCGCGAGTGGAGCGGCACCTGATCAGCGACGAGGGTGAAGTGATCGTCGACGAGGTGCGCCGCCACCCGGTGGCCCTGATCAAACCGGTGCTGATCGTGCTGGGCGGCACGGTGCTGTTCGCCCTGATGCCGCTGGTCGACGCGTTCTGGTGGATCTTCGGGATCGCCGGTCTGATCGTGGTGCTGATCGGTCTGGTGCGCGTCCAGGCGGTGCACATGGATCGGTTCGTGATCACCAACATGCGGGTGTTTCGGGTACACGGCATCTTCGACCGGCACCTGGCCACGATGCCGATGAGCCGGATTCTCGACATCACCGTCGCCAAGCCGCTGCTCGGGCGGATCTTCGGCTACGGCCACTTCATCTTCGAATCCGCCGCCCAGGATCAGGGCCTGCGCGAGATTCGTTACGTCGGGCGCCCCGATGAGCGTGACCTGACCATTCAGCGGGTGCTGGCCCGGGCCGGCCTGCGCGGTGCCGGAGCCAGACACCGATGAATGCCCCCGAGCCCCTGCCCTTCGACCCGGTCGACCGGGCCGCCCAGATCTGGGCCGGCCGCTACCCGGAGGCGGAGCGGATGCGCGCGGTCACGTCCCTGATGCGGGTGCACCAACTGGTGATCACCCAACTGGACGAGCTGCTGCGGCCGCTGCGGTTGACCTTCGCCCGCTACGAGGTGTTGGTGTTGCTGCAGTTCTCGAAGCGGGGTTCGCTGCCGCTGAGCATCGTGGGGGAGCGGCTGCAGGTGCACGCCACGTCGGTGAGCTCGCTGGTGCAGCGGTTGGTGGCCGCCGAGCTGATCACCCGCGAACGCCACCCCGACGACGGCCGGGCCGCGATCGCGGTGATCACCGACAAGGGACGCGAGATCGCCGAACAGGCCACCGCCCTGATCTGCGAGGCCAAGTTCTTCCTGGATGCGCTCAGCCCCCAACAGGCCGATCAACTCTCCACCCTGCTGATCGCCCCCCGACAGGCCGCCGGC
>JAAYAO010000463.1 GCA_012719335.1 Propionibacterium sp.
GAACAACAGGTCGAGGTGCCCCACCGGTGCGGTGGCGCGGTGGATCCGGTCGGCGGGGCTGGACACCACCTGTTCGATGGCCAGCAGTTGGGCCGGCGGGCAGATCAGGTCGCGCTCACCGGTGATCAGAAACAGCGGGCAGGCGATCCGGGCCGGGTCGACGTGTTCCTCCCCCACCTGCAGTTCACCGCGGAACAGTTTGTTGTCGGCGAACAGCTCGTCCACCGTCCACCGGACGAAGGGGCCGGGCAGATCCTCGGGGGTGTTCAACCATTGCCGCACCGCGGCGTTCTCGGCGAGCAGTTCGGGGCTGCCGACCTCGGCCCACAGTTTGGCCGCCCGGGCGCTGTCCTCGGTCCATTCCATGGTGCGCAGCAGGCCGGCCTGGAACATGCCGGGGTAGATCCAGCGGTTGCCGATCCGGTCGCCGGCCAGGTCGCTGATGCCGCCGAGGGCCCGGTAGGTGACCCGTCCGGGCAGGTCGAGGCCGGCATGGCAGTCGATCGGGGCGGCCCCGAGGGTGAGGGTGGCCACGGTGTCGGGGTCGAGGGCGGCGATCATCGCGGCCAGCCAGCCGCCCTGGGAGAAGCCGACCAGATGTACCCGGCCGCCGAGTTCGGCGATCGCCTCCCGCACCACCGCGACGTGTTCGTCGATGCTCACCGAGCAGGTGTCGGCGGTGGCGGCGAACCATTCCAGGCTGTGCGTACGGTCGTGTCCGGCCGCCAGCAGGGTGCCGATCAGGCTCGCGGACGGGCTCAGGTCGACCCCGGCCGAGGTCATCCCCGAGCGGGGCGGCAGCACCAGGGTGGGCAGACCCTCGGCGCCCTCGGCCCCGAAATCACGCAATCGGGCGATCGGCCACTCCCGCAGCACCCGGTTCGGATGGGCGAAGGTGGGCGGTTGCAGGTTCACCATCGCGGCCCAGAAGTTGCTGGTGTCGACCAGAAAACCCCACGGCCCGACCGGCTCGCGCACCGCCCGGCCGAGGTACTCGGCCCAACCGCTCATCGCTTGGCGGGTGAGGGTCCAGGGGGTGAGCAGTACGCGTTGCAGGGGCGTGGGTGAGATCACGAGGACCAGCTTTCCATACTCGGTGTGTGCAGTATTCGACAACACAATCGCCGCCGGAGAAAACTCCGACGGCGATCGGTGGTGCTCGGGGCGATCAGCTCACTTGAGCAGTTCGCGGGCCATCGAGGTGCTGGCGCGGGTCAGGCCCTTGGCCAGCTCGATCTGGGCGTTCACGATCTCGGCGAAGCCCGGAACCTTCACGGCCTCGGCCATCTTGGCCTGGGCGTCGAAGAGCATCTCGGTGTTCTTCTCGAAGAAGTCCAGGTTCTGGTTGCCGGCCTTCTTGGCGGCCTCGACGTACAGGGTGTTCAGTTCGAACATCTTGGTGGTCGAGTCGTTGATCGCCTTGACCATGGTGTCGGTGTTGGCGGCGATGGTGGCCTCGACCTTGGCGGCGGCGGCGTCGGCCTGGGCGATCGACTGCTCGGTCACCTTGGCGGTGGTCGCGGCGGCGGCGTCGGCGGCCTTGGCGGTGGCCTTGGTGGCGGCCTCGGTCACCTTGGCGGCGTTCTCGACGGTGGCGTCGGCGGCCTTGGCGGTGGCCTTGGTGGTGGCGTCGGTCACCTTGGCGGCCGAAGCGGTCGCGGTGTCGGCAGCCTTGGACACGTTGGCGGCGGTGGCGTCGGCGACCTTCTGGGTGTTGGCGGCGGCGCTGTCGGCCAGCTTGGTGGCGTTCTCGGCGGTGGCGTCGGCCACCTTCTGCGAGGCGGCGGCGGTGGTCTCGGCGTTCTTGCGGGCAGCGGCGGTGGTCTTGCTCGCGGCTGCGGAGGTCTTGCCGGCGGTGGTGGCCATGGAGTTTCTCCTCTGGAGTGGGGACTGCTGTTAGCAACGTTAGCTAACGCCAGCTAACAGCGCAAATCTCCACCCCCGAGGGGTTCCGGCCTCCGGAAACCGGATTCGATCGGCGACCGGCCGGTCAGAAGACGTAGGTGCCCGGGGCGTCGGTGAGCGGCTCGTACTTGCCGCCACCCATCGTCGGCGGGTCGATCATCTCGCCGGCGCGGGCCTTGGACCATTCGGCCCAGTCCTGCCACCACGAGATCGCCTTGCGCTCGGCCTTCGCCAGCCATTCGGCGCCGGTGGCCGGCATGGTGGACGGGCCGGTCGGGTCGCCCAGCACCTCCGTCCAGGCCTTCTTGCTCGGCGGGTTCACGATGCCGGCGATATGGCCACCGCTGGCCCGCACGTACCGCACGTCCCCACCCAACAGCGGCACCCCGCGGTAGGAGCCCTCCCAGGGCACGATGTGGTCGTTGACCGCACCGATGATGTACACGTCGTTCTTCACCATGTCGAGGCCGAGCCGCTGTCCGGCCATCTCCAGGGTGCCATTGGCCAGTTCGTTGTTGCCGTAGAGGCTGCGCAGGTACTCGCCGTGCATCTTGCGCGGCATGTTCGTGCTGTCCTCGTTCCAGACCAGCAGGTCGAAGGCGGGCGGGTCCTCACCGAGCATCCAGCGGGTGATCCAGTAGCTGTAGATCAGGTCGTGGGCCCGCAGCAGGTCGAAGGAGGCGGCCAGGTTCTTACCCTCCAGGTAGCCCTTGGCCTCCATCAGGGTGTCGAGCTTGTAGACCGTTTCCGGGTCGGACATCAGGCCCAGGTCGCCGGTCTCGGTGTAGTCCAGCAGGGTGTTGATCAGGGTGATGTTGCCCAGCCGGTCGTCCCCGGTGGCGGCCATGTACGCGGCGGTGATGGTGGCCATCGCCCCGCCCAGGCAGACGCACAGCAGGTCGATGGTGTCCTGGTCGGTGACGTTCTGCACCACGTCCAGGGCGGCCAGCACACCCTTGGTCATGTAGTCGGCGAAGGACGTCTCGGCCATCGACTCGTCGGGGTTGCGGTACGAGATCATGAACACCGTGCGGCCCTGCTTGCCGGCCCATTCCACCAACGAGCGGCCGGGGTTCAGGTCCATGATGTAGTACTTGTTGATCCACGGCGGCACCATCAGCAGCGGCGTGGCGTGCACCTTCTCGGTGAGCGGTTCGTACTGCATCACCTCGATCAGGTCGTTGCGGAAGATGACCTTGCCCTTGCTGGCGGCCATGTTCACGCCGACGGTGAAGGCGTCCTCGTCCACCCGCAGCGGCTTGCCCTCGCGGTGGATCACATCGTCGAGGAAATGCGACAGGCCCTTGGCCAGGCTCTTGCCGCCGGTCTCCCAGCTCTTCACGTGCACATCGGGGTTGGTGAACGGGTTGTTGCAGGGGGCGCCCATGTCGAGCACGATCCGGGCGAACTGACGCACCTTGCGCACGGTGAAGTCGTCCGGGTCGCCGCCGGCGGCGATCAGGTCGTCGACGTACTCGCCGGTGGCGATCCAGTGCCGCAGCCAGGCGTTGTACAGCGGGTGTTCGGTCCAAGCCGGGTTCGACCAGCGCTTGTCACCCTTGGCCACCGGCAGCGGCAGCCCTTCCATGCCGGTGCTCACCCACGCCGCCGAGAGCGGCAACGTGGCCAACTGCAACCCGTACTTCGCGGTCGCGGTGGCCACCCCGACCGGATTGGTGGCCGCCTTCTTCGCCACCTCGGCGGTGGCCGAGAGCCACCCGAAGGGGTCGAGGGAAGCGGTGGCTCGTCGGGTGAGCTTCTTGATCACGGCGCGCCTCCTAGGCAGGTTCGTCCACGGCACCGAGGTACCGGAACACTATTGTTGCCACACATGCCGGACGTTCCCCACCGGTCTCAAAGGTGAGCGTCGCGGTCAGTTGGTAGCCACCGCGGCAGGGCGCGACATCGTCGATCGTGGCCGTCGCACTCAGTTCGGAACCGACCAGCACCGGGCTCAGGAAGCGCACCTTCTCCAACCCGTAGTTGATCACCTGATCGACGCCGGTCACCTGCAGCAGCGAGAAGTACAGCTCCACCCCCAGCGACAGGGTCAGGAATCCGTGCGCGATCGGGGCACCGAAGGGGCCGTCCTTCGCGCGTTCGGGGTCGACGTGAATCCACTGGCGATCCTCGGTGACCTCGGCGAACCAGTTGATTCGTTCCTGGGTGATCAGAAAGTGCGTGGAGCCGGTGAGTTCGGCCCCCTTCATCTCCGGTAGC
>JAAYAO010000464.1 GCA_012719335.1 Propionibacterium sp.
TACGGACTCGATTACTGCTGTGGTGGACAACAGAGCCTGGCCGATGCCGCCGCGGCCGCCGGGCTGGACGCCGACGGGGTCGCCGCAGCCCTCGACCTGCCCGGCGAGGCCGAACCGATGACTGCCCGAACCTCCGACCTGGCCTCCCTGGCGCACGACATCATCGACACCCATCACGCGTACCTGTGGGAGGAGATGCCGCGGCTGCAGGCCCTGGTGGCCAAGGTGCACGGAGTGCACGGTCAGGGGCATCCCGAACTCACCGAGGTGCGGTCGAACTATGAGCGGCTCATCGCCGAACTCGAGGACCACCTCACCCGGGAGGAGCGGGCGGTCTTTCCGGCGATCAGCCGGTTGGAACGCACCCAGGCCCCGGTGGACGTCCGCGGGGTGGCCCTGGCCGATGCGATGCAGGAGCTGATCGACGAGCACGATGTTGCCGGTGAGTTGTTGGCCGAGATCAACCGGTTGACCGACGGCTTCGCGGTGCCCGAGGACGGCTGCGCGTCCTATCGGATGATGCTGGCGGGCTTGCAGGAGATGCAGGACGACCTGCACCTGCACGTCCACAAGGAGAACAACATCCTGTTTCCGCAGGTGCTGGAGCTGGATCGCAGCCTGCGCGCCGGCTGATCAGTCGGCCGGACGGGGTTCGGGGGCGCCGCCCCGACGCAGCAGCAGGAGGTAGGCCACCAGCCCGGCGAGACAGACGAGTATCGACGCGACGAAGACGCCCCGGTAGCCGAACGGTTCGACGAGTTGGCCCAGCAGGATGGGGCCGGCGCCGGTACCCAGGTCGAGCATGAAGTAGTAGGTGGCGATCGCGGCCCCGGTGCGGGTGGCGGGCACCCGGTTCACCGCCGCCGCCTGGCCGCCGGTGGTGATGCTTCCCCATCCCAGGGCGAGGATCGCCGCGCCGATCAGCAGCATCGCACCGTTGGCGGCGAAAGCCACCAACCCCAGCGCCACCACGTAGAGCACCCAGGCCGGAATCAACACCACCCGTTCACCCCGGGTGTCCTGCGTCCGTCCCGCCACCGGACGAATCACCATCACCCCGACCGCGTACACCAGGAAGAACCAGCCGGCTGCCGCGGCCAGGGACGTGCCCGAGGTCGCCTCGTCCAGATAGGTCAGGATGGCGGCGTAGGCGAAGCCGCCGAAGAGCATCATCACGCCGATGCCCATGGCTCGACGGTCCAGCATGGTGCGCCAGCCGGTGGCTTCCTGTCCGGCTTCGAGGGCGATCCGGGTGGGCAGCCCGCGGCCGGCGGTGGCCACCAGGACGAAGGCGAGTCCCGCACACGCCAGGGCAGCCCAGAACACCGCCTGCATTCCCCACGGGGTCGATCTCAGTTGCAGGGCCACGAACGGCCCCAACCCGATAGACAGGGACAGCGACACCCCGAACCAGCCGGCGCCCTCGGCGCGGCGTCGGGCCGGCACGGTCATCATCACCCCGGTGGCCAGGGCCGAACTCAAGAAGCCGAAGCCGATGCCGTTGAGCAGGCGTAACCCCAGGGCGATCTCGATGCCGGGGATGATCAGGTAGCCGGCGGTGGTGAGCAGATAGAACGACACCGCGACCACCGCCATTCGGCGGGTGCCGAGTCGTTCCACCACCCAGCCCGACACGAAGCGGGCCAACAGTGCGCCGATGAAGAAGACGGACGCGAGCGCACCGGCCAAGCTCGGACTGGATCCGAATCGTTCGATCGCATAGCCGGCCATCGTCGGCACCAGCAGGAAGAGAACCATCGAGGCGCATAGCCCCGCCAAGGACAGGCCCACGAACGTCGGGGTCCACAGGCGCTCGGTCACCACTGCAGGATAGATCTCACCGGATACAGCATCAGAACGTCTCGTGCCGCCTAGCGGACCGGCTACCGTTGGCGCGTTCCCCACTTCACAGCGCACGAAAACCGAGCCCCGTTACCCGCCCGCATGCTCTAGTACGGTTTCACCGGCCAGACCGGAGCGAACTACACCAAGAGACTGTGGGCCTACCCTGACTTCGTGGACACCTGAGTTAGCGGGATGACAGGATTCCGCGGGAAGAGGTGTCAGATGGCAGAACAGAGAAGGAAGCGGCGGTCGTTCACGGCTGAGTACCGGGCCGAGGCGGCTGGTCGGGTGATCGAGTCGGGTCGGCCGGTGGCGCATGTGGCCCGCGAGTTGGGACTTGGTGAACAAGTTGCTGGGTAAGTGGGTGCTTGCCGAGCGTGCCCGCCGGGCCGGGGAACCGACCGGTGAGTTGAGTCCGGATGAGCGGGCTGAGTTGAAGCGGCTCCGCCGCGAGGTTACGGAGTTGCGCAAGGACAACGAGTTCTTGGGAAAAGCGGCAGCCTTCTTCGCGTCGAAGCCACCACCACAGAGCGGTTTGAGCTGATGGCGCAGGAGAAGGCGAACTACGAGGTCTCCAGGATGGCCAGGCTGTTGGGGGTCTCGCGTGCTGGCTATTACCGCTGGGCCAGTCGTCGGGACGCGGGGCCGGGTCCGCAGGCGACCAGGAGGGCAGCACTGGATGAGCAGGTCCGCAGCTTCTACGACGCTTCGGATCGGGTGTATGGGGCGCCGCGGATCACCGCTGACTTCCAGGCTGCCGGCATCGGGGTGAACGTGAAGACGGTTGCTGCTTCGATGCGCCGACAAGGCCTGGAAGGTGTCTCACCGCGCAGGTTCACCCCAGTCACCACCATCCCCGGGGTGCCTGCGCACCGGATCCCGGACCGGGTCAACCGACGCTGGGACACCGGCGAGTTGAACCAGGTCTGGATTTCAGGCATCACCTACCTGCGCACCGGCGAGGGCTGGCTGTATCTGTGCGTGGTCAGGGACGCCTGCTCCCGCAGGGTGCTGGGATGGGCGATGGACTCCCACCAGGACGCCGACCTGGTGGAACGTGCGTTGCGGACCGCGACCACGCTACGGGGCAGCTTCGATGGCACCGTGGTGTTCCACGCCGACCGCGGCACCCAATACACCTCAGCCCAACTCCACCGGGCCACCACAGAGCTCGGGATCGATCAGTCGATGGGCCGCACCGGGGTGTGTTTCGACAATGCGATGGCCGAGTCGTTCTTCGCAACGTTGAAGACCGAGTTCTACGACCGCAGGACCTGGCCCACAAGGGCAGAAGCCCACCGTGAAGTGGCCCGCTGGATCGAGGTCGTCTACAACCGCCGCCGCCGGCACTCCGCGATCGGCTACGACACACCGGTGGACTACGAGCACACGCTCACCAACAACAAAGTTGAAACATCAATGGACCAAGCCGCGTAAGCGGGCCGTGTCCACGATTTGCGGTCAAGCCCAGGGTCCCATTAAGGGCAAAGACACGGGGAAGCCGGGCCCCCAGTAGATTAGTGTCCAGGGGGGGCCGGCTGTTGAGTACGGGCCATCTAGCGGCTGGGTGTTCACCGCAAGGCGGCTTTCAAGGTTGGTTGGCGGCGCGCTCCTGCGCGAAGACGTCGGCCACGCTCTGAA
>JAAYAO010000465.1 GCA_012719335.1 Propionibacterium sp.
CGGATCTCGACCTTCTCCTTGGCCTCGATCGCCTGGTGCAGCCCCTCGTTGTAACGGCGCCCGGGCAGGGTACGGCCGGTGTGCTCGTCGACGATCAGCACCTCGCCCTCACCGGTGACGACGTAGTCCTTGTCGTTGGTGAACAGTTCCTTGGCCTTGATGGCGTTGTTCAGGTACGAGATCAGCGGGGTGTTGGCCGATTCGTAGAGGTTGTCGATGCCGAGCCGGTCCTCGACCATGTCGATGCCCGGTTCCAGGATCGACACGGTGCGCTTCTTCTCGTCCACCTCGTAGTGGGTGTCGCGCTGCATCCGCTCGGCCATCCGGGCGAACTCGGGGTACCAGCGGTGGCTGTCCTCGGCCGGGCCGGAGATGATCAGCGGGGTACGGGCCTCGTCGACCAGAATCGAGTCGACCTCGTCCACGATCGCGAAGTGGTGCCCGCGCTGCACACAGTCGGCCAGCGAGTGGGCCATGTTGTCGCGCAGGTAGTCGAACCCGAACTCGTTGTTGGTGCCGTAGATGACGTCGGCGGCGTAGGCCTTGCGGCGTTCGGTCGGGGTCATCTTCGACAGGATCGAGGAGGTTTCCAGGCCGAGGAACTTGTGCACCCGGCCCATCTGCTCGGACTGGTATTCGGCCAGGTAGTCGTTCACGGTGACCACGTGCACGCCCTTGCCGGTCAACCCGTTCAGGTAGGACGGCAGGGTGGCGACGAGGGTCTTGCCCTCACCGGTCTTCATCTCGGCGATGTTGCCCAGGTGCAGCGCGGCCCCACCCATCAGCTGGACGTCGAAGTGCCGTTTGCCGAGCACCCGCTTGGACGCCTCCCGCACCGTGGCGAACGCTTCGGGCAGCAGGTCGTCGAGCGGTTCGCCGTTCTCCAGCCGCTGCCGGAAGTCGGCGGTCTGACCGCGCAACTCGTCATCGTCCATCGCGAGGAAGTCTTCTTCGATGGAGTTGACCCGGTTGGCGTACCCCTCGAGGCGACGCAGAACGCGCCCCTCACCGAAGTTGAGCAGCTTGTCGAGAAAGGCCACGTGCGATCGTGCTCCCTGTGTTGCGTGCGCCGGCGACGGCATTGACCCGACCATCTTAGGCGGTTGGGGCGAAACTACGGCATTCGGACGAGATCACCCCGGCACGGCCGCCGGTGGCAGGCGCATCAGTGAAAGCCGGGCCGATCGGGTACCCGTCGGACCTCGACCCTCAGCAGTTGCACGATCTCGTCGTGCAGTCGGCGATCGGTGGGTTCCAGCCCGTCCAGCACCTCCCGCAACGCCACACGTGATTGACGGATCTCCGGCACTGCGGGTCTGGTGATGAAAAGCCTCGAGTAATCGACGGTTTCCGGTAACACCGCGTTCTTCCAGTTCTCGTCGTCCTTCTCGATGGCGAACCAGGCGGAGGGTCCGAACTTCAACTGCAGGGGAAAGGCGCCAACACCCTGTGCACCGGTCAGCTCGAAGTTGATACTCCACTGGTAGACGCCTTGGTAGCGGGCGCTCACAGAACCGACGAAGCCCTCACCGTGCGTGGCGTCGAGTTGTTCGGTCAATCTCCCGGTCGCGTAGCTCTTCAGTCGCTGCTTGACCTCCCGCAGCAGTGCACGCCCTTCGCCGAAGCGCTGCCGGGCCTGTTCGGCCACGTCCGCTGCGAACTGCTCGGCAGCCACACTGTGCGGGTGGGCACCGAAGCGATCCGCTGCACCGGTATCGCACATGGCCTCGACGAACTTCAGCACATCTTCGTTCTCCACGGGACCTCTTCCGATCACGAACTTGCGGTGCATCTGCTCGATGAACCAATGGACATCCGGATGCGTGGCCCGGTACCGGTGGTCGCGGGCCACCTCGGCGTGCAGCCGACCGATCAGGGTTGCGTAGGTGACGACTGCGGCATTCTCCCAGCCATCGATCTGCAGCGACCGGTCCTCGTGCTGACACAGCAGCACGACCGCGGCCCGACGGCTGTCACGGCCACCGTAGGAAAGGTAACGGTGATAACCGTGTCCATGGCCGTCGGAGAGCAGGTAGTTCTCGATCACCACGACGGCCGAGGCACTCTCCAGGACGAGATCGGCGATGTCCCCGGATTCGTCCATCCCCGACGTGTTGACCTCCTGGCTGACCGAGTACCCGTCGACCGGCAGCTGGTCGTCCGGCGGGCGGGCCCGGTTGACCTCTTCCATGAAGATCGTGACGAAGCGCTCCCGCAGTTTGTGTGAGCCGGCCGAGTCGAGCAGCCAGCGAAAGACGTTCGAGATCTGCTTCTCGTGCACGCCGTGGTGCATGACGTCGAAGACGTTGAACCCCGTTTCCACGGAGCGCCCCAAGACCGGCAGCAAGTCGGTCACAAGATCTGTTCTCACCGCGGCCTCACCCCCTGACGAACGACCATATCCAGGGTGCGAACCCGCCGGAACTAGGCCATGCGCAACAGAATGCGACGGGGCTCACGGGGTTTCGACACGGACCCTCCGGGCCCGGCTCAACCTGCGTCGCGGGCTCGGCTTCCAGGGTTACGCATCGTCCCTCGGGCCCGGCTCAACCGGCGTCGGGGGTTAGGGGCACGCTCGGCAGAGATGGCTCATCACTGCGCCATCACCTGCACCCGTTCGAGCCGCAACCAGCGGGCCAGCCGGTGCAGTTCCTCGTCGAGGGCTTCCCGGGCCGAGCGGGTGTCGGCGCCGTCCTCGAACCAGGTGCCTTTGACCTGCAGCACGCCGCTCGCGCGGTCGGCGCGCAGGTCGACCCGTCCGGCGAACCGGTCGCCGAACAGGAACGGGTAGACGTAGTAGCCGTAGCGCCGCTGGCCTTCGGGGACGTAGATCTCGATCCGGTAGTCGAAGCCGAACAGCCATTGCAGCCGTTTGCGTTCGAAGATCATCGAGTCGAAGGGGCTGAACAGGGTTCCGCCCGGACGCGGCCGCGCGGCCTTGGCCGTGACGTCCAACCAGGCCGGGCGCCGGTCGGTGCCCACGACGACGGGCTCGACCTCCCCGGCATCACCGAGCCGGCTCAATGACCGGGC
>JAAYAO010000057.1 GCA_012719335.1 Propionibacterium sp.
AACGCGTCCCCGTCGGGGTCGGTGTCATTGGCCAACACCGGCACTCGCACTTCACGTCCGGGACGAGCCGAGACCGGGTCGTCGACGGTGGAGGGCGGCGAGTTCACTGCTGAGCGGGGCACGACGCCGATGCGGATCTGGCCGACGGCGGTAGCGCCGCGGCTGTCGGTCACGGCATAGGTGAACGTGTCGGTGCCACCCGATTCGGGGTAGGCCTCGTACTCAAGCCATTGCTCGTCCACGGCGGTAATTCGTCCGAGTTTGGGTGACGAGTCGATGCCGATCAGCCGCACCGCGTCGCCCTCAGGATCGATGCCTTCGAGAGGAATCAGCACCTTGCTGGTGGTGCCGGCCAGCACTCGTCCCTCAACCTGGCGAGGTACCGGCGGGGTGTTCTCGACCTCGTCGGAGACCACGAAGATCCGGATCTGCGCCGACGCGGTCTGGTCGAGTTCGTCGCGGATTTGGTAGACGAGACGGTATTCGCCGTCTTGCGGCGGCGCGGCGAAACGGACGTACTCACCGTCCACCCAGGCGGTGCCGGCGGCCGGCTCCTCGGGCAGTTCCTCGTCGATGGTCAGCTTCATGCCGGCCGGGGAGGTGTCGTTGGCCATCACCCGGATCGAGGCGGTGTCCCCGGCCCGGACGGTCACCTCGTCGCGTTCGGCGATCGGGGCACTGTGCTGCACCGGCGGGGCGGGCACCACCACCAGCGTGCCGAGCGCCGACTCGTGCCCGTCGGAGACCGTGTAGGTCAGGCTGACCGGCCCGGACGGGGTGTTCACCGCGGAGATCTCCAGCAGTTGCCGCTGGATCATCCGCACCTTCAGGTCGGGGTGGGTGGAGATGTTCTGCAACACCAGGACGTCGTTGTCGAGGTCCTCGTCGTTGGCGAGCGGGTCGACCAGCACCGAACCGCCGGCCGGCAGCAACGCCACATCACGGGTGGCGACCGGGGGCCGGTTCTCCTTCCCGGCCTCGACCACGTCCACCCGCACGATGCCGAAGGCCTTCGGGCCGTTGGAGACGATGTAGCCCACGTAGTAGGTGCCGGCCCGGTCGGCGCTGAAGCTGAAGGTGTTGTCGTCGTAGTTCGGCACCACCACCGCGCCGGGGGTTTCGGCACCCACCGACACCAGGGCGAGTTCGTTGCCGACGTCGTTGGCCAGCGGTTTGGCGAGCAGTTCCTCACCGACCGAGACCTGGTAGTAGTCGCCATTGGCCAGCGGCGGAATGTTGCCCTTCTTGGTGGCGCTGACGACCAGTTGCCCGGCGGTCTCCGACACCCCGTCCGATACGACCACGTCGACGACCTTGCGGCCCTCGGTGGTGCCGACGTCGGTGTAGGTGAGCAGCCCGTCGGGGGTGAAGGTGACCTCGTCGTCGCCGGGGGCGGTGGCCTCGACCAGAATCAGGTCGTCGCCGTCGGGGTCGGTCCAGTCGAGCAGCACCCGCCGTTGCGCGGTCGACCCCAGGGTGATCTGCAGGGGTTCGGCGTCGCGTTTCATCTGCGGCGGCAGGTTGTCGACCTGCTGGTCGGCGGCCCGGACGTTCAGCCGGACGGTGGCGCTGTCCTTGCCGCCGCGACCGTCGTCGATCGTGTATTGAAAGCTGATCGCACCACTGGCGTCCGGGGGCAGGGTGACCTGCAGGCCGGTGCCGCCGCGCACCAGTTCGAGGCTGCCCTGGGCGATCTCGGGCGGGCCGAGCACGGTGAGGATGTCGCCGTCGGGGTCGGAGTCGTTCTCGATCACCGGAATGGTGGTGGATCGCCCGGCCCGCACCCCGAAGGTGTCGTCGATCGCGGTGGGCGGGCGGTTCTCCTCGGTGCGTTTCGGGTCGACCCGGGTGACGGTTTCGTCGCTCTCGGTCGACTCGCCCTGCTCCGGGGTCGGCGGGGTGACTTTCTCCCAGTCGCGCACCAGTTGCATGGCCTCGGTGACCATCCAGACGTTGCCGGAGATCTCGTCGTTGAGGACGACCACATCCCGGTTCACCCGAAACTTCAGGTCACCGCCACTGAACGACGGGATCGGGGTGACCTGCGGTTCGGCGTGCGAACACACGGTGGTGACCCGACCGTTCAGGCCGGCGACGAAGGCGCCGTAGGCACAGCCGTCGACGACCACCGGTTGCACCGGGGTGCCGGCCACCGCCGGGGTCAGGTCGACCAGTTCGGTCTCGGCCACCCCCAGCAGACCGGTCGGGGTGGCGACCACACCGGCGTACTCGGCGTCGGCGGTGCGCACCCGGGTGGCCGAGGAGTCCTGCAGCATCGCTCCGGCGAGACGTTCGTCGGTGATCACGTCCTCGCTGCCCTCGACCCACAGCCGCTGGCCGGTGCGGTCGAGCAGAATCGCGGTCTCGCCGACCACGGCCAGTTGCACATCGGCGTCGGCGGCCAGGTCGAACGGCAGCGGGGCCCCGGTCGGTTCGCCGTCCACCTCGCGGATCAGGGCGGAATCCTTCAGCGACACCGCCACCGGCACCCCGTCGTCCGACACCGCGGCAACCCCGCCGCGGCCGAGTTCCCAGTCGGCCTTGGCCTTGGCGTACTCCACGCTCATCGCCTGCTCGACCGGGCGGGCCCACATCCGGCCGGTGGTTTCGTCCACCACCGCCACGGTCTCGTCACCGAGGGTGACCTCGGCGTTGGCGCTGAGGCTGACCGGGGTGCCCAGCGTGGTGGTGGTCGGGTCGACCCGTTGCAGCAGGTTGGTGGTGCGGTCGACCACCAGCACGGTCTTCTCGTCCTGCAGAACGTCAAATTCCTTGTTGACCATCAACACCGAGGTCTCGAGGTCGGTGATCTGCTTGTTCAGCTTGCCCAGCAGACGTTCATTGCGGTTGGTGACCCACACCGACCCGTCGTGCAGGTCGAGATCGGCGGCCGGATAGCCCGGGGAGACGGTGGCCCCGACCAGCAGGATCACACTCAGCAGCCCGACGATCGAGGTCGGCAAAACGCGACCCAACAGGGCCCTTCTGCGTCTGCTCCCGCGCGCCATGGTCACTTCCCTCTTCGTGGCTCCGGCAACCTTGGCGACTCTACGTGAACAGAGGTTTAACCCCATCGGAAACCGTTGCGGCCCACGTCGCCCCGAAACCTCGGCAATCCTAAATGCGTCGGCGACTGCTACATAATCGGCAGAATCCGGACGGTGGTCGGCTTACGCTGTTGCCATGACCGATCCCTTCGGAGGCTTCGACCCCCAGGCCTGGCTGGCCGACTACGGCGCCCGGGCGCAGCGGATGTATGCCGAAGCGACTCGGCAACAGCAGGCGTTGGCCTCGTTGGCGGCCGAGGCGACCGCCGGGGCGGTCACCGTCCGGGTCGGTGTGGCCGGGGCGCTGCGCGGGGTCGAGATGGCCGACGGGGTGCGTCCGTCCGCCGCGGAGCTCACCACGTCCTTCGAGCAGGCCTACCGGACGGCTGTGCAGATCATCAACGACGGCACGGCGCAGCACGCCGGGGGTGTGGACGCCGCAGTGCGCGAATCCGGGCCCGGCCCCGCCGAGGACACCGGCCCCGGCCCCCGACCCGCGACCGGCCACCTGCTGACCGAGGACGACACCACGGTGAGCGTCGAGATGCCGATCGACGCGGAGTTCGACGAGTTTCTCGCCGCCCTGGTCGAGGGCGAACCCGAGGATCTGACCGCGATCGTGAACAACCCGGTGTTCCAGCGGTACCGCAGCCCGGGCGACCCCAACACCTGGCAGGCCGACCTGCAGCGTCAGGTGCAGCGGATCACCGCCAACGCCGCGCAGATCACCGAGTTGGCCGCTCGCATCACGGGGCGGGCGGAGACCCCCGAGATGACGATCGAGGTCGGTTCCCAGGGCCGGATCGACTCGCTGCGGTTCACCGACCGGGTCACCCGGCTGCGGCGCGAACAGGTGGGGGCGGCGATCATCGAGGTGTACACCGAGGCCGCCCGCGATGCCGAGCGGCAACTGGCCGAAGCCCTGGCCGAACTGGGCATCACGCCACAGGAGTAGCCGGGTTCTGCTCATCCCGGCCCGATTCAACCCGGCAGTGTTCTAGGCTGTGCCCATGTCCGACTTCTCCGTGTCGGTGAGCGAACTCGAACGCCACGAATCGTCCATCTCCGAGGTGGCGGGTCAGGTCCGCGGCACCGTGGGTGCGGCCCAGCAGCAGCCGAGCCCGCTGATGTACGGGATGCTGATGGGGCCGCTGCTGACCCCGGTGATGCAACTGATCACCACCGCCGCGGGCCAGTACCTGAACGGCGCCTCGCATGCGATGGACACCAACCGGGAACAGCTCGCCCTGACCCGCCGCGGCTACGCCGAGGTCGAGGAATCGAACACCGATCTGACCAAGAGCATCACCACCGGCCTCGGCTCCGTCATCTGACCCGCAGCTCGGTCGGAACACCCGTTTCGCCAACCGGTCGAGCGCCCGGGCTCACGTTGCCCGGGGCCCTCACCCGCCGATCAGCCCAGCTCGGGGGCCGGGCTCTGCTCGGGTCGGACGGAGACCCCCGCGGCCTGCTGCAGGGCGGCCAACTCGGCATCCCGTTCCGGGGAGGGCCGCAGGGCCAGGGCACGTTCGCGCAGTGCCGTGGTCACGGGGCTGATCCGCTGGTTCGCCTCGGCGGTGAACAGTTCGCCCGCACCCCGCTTGGCATGCACCGCGCACCAGTAAACGTCATAACGGAACCAGGCCGAATCCGGCGCGGTCGCCGCACGGTTCCGGAACCCACGGGCCTTGCCTGCCACGTACGGCCCCTGCGGATCGGCTTCGGAGACCCGCTGCAACACCTCTTCCATCAATCGGCCGACCTCGGCCACTCTTGGTTCCGACGCGGGTGTCGGCTGGCTCATCAGTCACCACCTCCCTGTGCCCACGGTGTGCTCTGCACCTGCCAGCGACCCGAATCGGGTTGCAGGTCCGATTGGGGAAATCTGGTGCGGTCGACCCAGGTCTGGCTGCCGCCACCGGGCAGGTGATAGTCACCCGATTCGTGTCGCTGCGGGCCGACCGGGCCGGTCCACACCGGGATGTCCTCGGAGGGGGTGTATCCCACCACGCCGTTGTCACCGTTCCATTCATTGAAGACCGCCAGGTCACCCCGGAAGCCGCTCTCGGTGCCGGGCGGCTGGGTGGTCCAGTAATCCCCGGCCGGATAGCTGCCGTCGCCGGCGTAGCGGTAGCGGGTTTCGCCGGCCCGCCAGGTCTCGGCCACGGGGGTATCGGAGAAGTTGCCGAGTTCACCGCTCGGATCGGGCCAACCGTCGGGGATCTCGGGCCGAGCCGCCGGGGTGACGTCCGGGCCGGGTGTGGGCACCGCCCCCGGTTCGACCGCATCGTGCTTCGACGCCAGGAACGGATGATCGGCCGAACTGAGCGGTTGGCCCGGGTCGTGAATCGGCTGCGGGTCACCGAAGGGTGGCCCCAGGGGTTCGGGCGCGTCCGCACGCGGGGTGTCCGGACCGTCCGGGCCGCGCGGCGGGATCGCGCCGGCGGCGTTCATGAACTTGGCCGACATCTTCGAGAAGGCCTCGGCCGCCTTGGCGAACATCCGGCTCAACGGGCCGATCTTGGCGGTCAGCTTCGACAGTTTCGCGAACACCTTCGAGATGCCGGCGGTGATCTTGCCCATCACCCAACTGACCTTGCCCGCGGCCCAGGCCGTGTAGGTCGCCAACGAGGCGCCCACCGAAGGAATCGCGGCGGC
>JAAYAO010000466.1 GCA_012719335.1 Propionibacterium sp.
CGGCATCGGCCGGCGCCTCACCCAGGGCGGGTGCGGGGTACCAGGTGTCGAGAACGGTGCCGGAGGAGATGTGCGTGCTCGCCAGTCCCCAGGCCCAAGCGGTGCGGGTGGTGTCGGTCATGCGGGCGAGGATACTCAGGCCGGTCGCTAGGCTCGGACCATGTCCACTGCTCTCGACCTGCGCGCCGATGTCGTCGATCTGCTCGTGCAGGTGATCGATGTCGAATCCGTCAGCGGAAATGAAGGCCATCTGGCCGACCTGGTACAGGCCGCCCTCGAGGCGTACCCGCACCTGGAAGTGATCCGCGACGGGGACGCGGTGATCGCCCGCACCCACCTCGGCCGGGCCGAACGGGTGGTGATCGCCGGCCACCTCGACACCGTGCCGGTGGCCGACAACCTGCCCGCCCGGATCACCGGCACCGGCACCGAACGGGTGATCCACGGCCGCGGCTCGGTGGACATGAAGGGCGGGGTCGCGGTGGCCCTGTCCCTGGCGGCCGAACTGACCGAACCGTCCCGCGACATCACCTGGGTGTTCTACGACAACGAAGAGGTCGAAGCGGCCAAGAACGGACTGGGCCGGCTGGTGCGCAGCCACCCCGACCTGCTGGCCGGCGACTTCGCGGTGCTGGGGGAGCCGACCGCCGCCAACGTCGAGGGCGGCTGCCAGGGCACCCTGCGCGGTGAGCTGGTGTTTCGGGGTACCGCCGCCCACTCGGCCCGCTCCTGGACCGGCCACAACGCGATTCACGATGCCGCCGGGGCACTGCGCATCCTGGCCGATTACGACAATGTGGACGTCGAGGTGGACGGCCTGGTCTACCGCGAGGGCCTCAGCGCGGTGCACATCTCCGGCGGGATCGCCGGCAACGTGATTCCCGATCGGTGCGTGGTGTGGGTGAACTACCGGTTCGCCCCCGACAAGACCCTCGACCAGGCGATCAGCCGGTTGCGCGAGTTCTTCCCCGGCACCGAGATGGAGATCATCGACGCCGCCGCGGCGGCCCGTCCGGGCCTGGATCAGCCCTTGGCCGCCGACTTCCTGGCCGCGGTCGGGGGCGACCCGAAACCGAAGTACGGCTGGACCGACGTGGCCCGCTTCGCCGACCTGGGCATCCCGGCGGTCAACTACGGCCCCGGCGACCCGACCCTGGCCCACACCGACAACGAACACTGCCCGGCCGAACAGGTGTACGCCTGCCGCGAGGGTCTACGGCGCTGGCTCGCGCCCCGGCACGGCTAGGCTGGGGCGGGTGAACACCCCGGAATCCCGCAAACGCGTCGGCTCGGTACTGCGCGCCGGCAGCCAACTGCAGAAAACCACCGCCGACCAGCGTTTCCTGCAACCGCCCTCGCGCACCGACTGGACCCGGGAGGACCCCTGGCGGGTGCTGCGGATCCAGTCGGAGTTCGTGGAGGGCTTCGGCACCCTCGCCGAACTCGGCCCGGCCCTGTCGGTGTTCGGTTCGGCCCGCACCAAACCCGATTCCGACCTGTACCGGGCCGGGGTCGAGGTCGGTCGGCGGATCGTCGAAGCGGGCTATGCAGTGATCACCGGTGGTGGCCCGGGCATCATGGAGGCCGCCAACCGGGGTGCGGCCGAGGCCGGCGGCGTGTCGGTCGGGCTGGGCATCGAACTGCCGATGGAGCAGGGGCTGAACCCCTGGGTGAACCTCGGCATCAACTTTCGCTATTTCTTCGCCCGCAAGACGATGTTCACCAAGTACTCGCTGGGGTTCGTGGTGATGCCCGGTGGCTTCGGCACCCTGGACGAGCTGTTCGAGACCCTCACCCTGACCCAGACCCACAAGATCGCGCACCTGCCGGTGGTGCTGTACGACTCGTCCTACTGGACGCCGCTGGTTGACTGGTTGCGCGACACGATGAGCGCGCACGAGTACATCACTCCCGCCGACCTCGACCTGGTGCCGATCGTGGACACCCCCGAGGACGTCGTCGAGGCGCTGATCCGCGCCGACTCGACCGCCCTGGCGCAGGACTGAGACCGGAACCGCGGACGGGGGAGCGAGCGTGGGGTGGATTCTGACGGTGGTGGCGGTGCTGATCCTCGGGGTCGCCGCGGTGGCCGCGACCGGACGGCTGGGTGGGATCCACCAGCATGTCGAACCGGACGTCTTCCGCCAGCCCCTGCCACCGGTGCCGTTGACCGGCCGGGACGTGGCCGAGGTGCGTTTCGGGGTCACCCTGCGCGGCTATGCGGTCGACCAGGTGGACGACCTGTTGGACCGGTTGGCCCGCGAGATCCACGTCCGG
Organism: Propionibacterium sp.; assembly: GCA_012719335.1. Classification (GTDB taxonomy): domain Bacteria; phylum Actinomycetota; class Actinomycetes; order Propionibacteriales; family Propionibacteriaceae; genus JAAYAO01. The sequence continues at coordinate 2,278 of JAAYAO010000466.1, forward strand.
GATCTGGAGTTGGCCCGGCTGCGTTCGGAACGTCCGCTGACCCCGAATGGCTCCCCGATGGGCGCGGGAGCCGATGATGCGGAATAATGGGGCCTCGATACGTCGAACTGAAAGTGGGAGGTTGCGCGATGGCAGCAATGAAGCCTCGAACCGGTGATGGACCGATGGAGGTCACCAAGGAGGGTCGCGGCATCGTCATGCGCGTACCGTTGGAGGGTGGCGGCCGCCTGGTCGTGGAGTTGAACGCCTCCGAGGCCGGTGAACTGGCAGAGGCCTTGCAGGCCGTTGTGGGCTGAGTGCCCCGAACCGATACAACCAACGAGAGGGTCTGCCCGATGGGGCAGACCCTCTCGTGGTGTCGGCGTGATCAGCCGGCGCGGAACCGCTCGATCGCGGCGCGGTACACGTCCACGGTCTGTTCGGCGATCTTGGCCCAGGAGAACTCGTCGATGCACCGGCGGCGGCCGGCCAGGCCCATCTGCCGGGCCCGCTCCGGGTCGGCGGTCAGCTCGTTGACCTTGGCGGCGAACTCCGACTCGAAACCGGCGATGAACTCGGCGTCGTCGGCCCGCTTGGGGTCGTAGCCGACCAGCAGGCCGGTTTCGCCGTCCACCACGACCTCGGGGATGCCGCCCACCGCGCTGGCCACCACCGCGGTCTCGCAGGCCATCGCCTCGAGGTTCACGATGCCCAGCGGCTCGTAGATGGACGGGCAGGCGAAGACGGTGGCGTGGCTGAGCACCTGCCGCACCTCGTGCCGCGGCAGCATCTCCTGCACCCAGATCACCCCGCCGCCACGGACCTCCAGCAGCCGGGCGAAGGCCTGGTTGAACTCCTCGGCGATCTCGGGGGTGTCGGGTGCCCCGGCGAGCAGCAGCACCTGGGTGCCCTCGGAGAACTGTTCGGCGGCCCGCACCAGGTGCACCAGGCCCTTCTGCCGGGTGATCCGGCCGACGAAGGCCACGATCGGACGGTTCAGGTCGACCCCGAGCCGCTCCACCACATCGGTTTCGGTGACCGGCTGGAATTCCTCGGTGTCGATGCCGTTGCGCACCACATGCACCTTGTCGGGATCCAACTCCGGGTACGACTCGAGCACCGCATCACGCATCCCCGAGCTGACCGCGATCACCGCGGAAGCGGCGTTGAAGCTCATCCGTTCGGCCCACGACGACAGGTGATACCCGCCGCCGAGCTGTTCGGCCTTCCACGGCCGGTGCGGCTCCAGGGAGTGGCTGGAGACCACATGCGGGATCTGTTGGTACAGACCGGTCAGATGTCCGGCCAGGTTCGCGTACCAGGTGTGGGAGTGCACCAGGTCGACCTCGGGGACGGCGGCGGTCATCGACAGGTCGGCGCCGAAGATCCGCAGCGCCGCGTTGGCGCCGGGCGGAAAATCCTCGGCGTGGGCGGTGGCCCCCTCCCGGGGCTCACCCATGCACTGGACGTCCACCTCGATCAGTTTGCGCAACTGCGGGACGAGTTGGGCGACGTGTACGCCCGCCCCGCCGTAAATGCTGGGGGGGTACTCACGGGTCAGGATCGAAACACGAAGGCTCATGGCTCAGATCGTGTCACAGCGCCCCCGCGTCGCTGCCGCCGGGTTGGCCGGAATCGGCGTACCGGTGGGGGTGGGTGTCGGGACACAATCATCAATGACTACTTTGGTTGTCATGACGTCGCGCCCCAGAATTCTGTCGATCGTGCTGGCCGGTGGGGAGGGCAAGCGGTTGATGCCGCTGACCATCGACCGCGCGAAGCCCGCTGTGCCCTTCGGCGGTACCTACCGCCTGATTGATTTCGTGCTGTCCAACCTGGTGCACTCGGAGCTGCGCCAGATCGCTGTGCTGACTCAGTACAAATCACACTCCCTGGACCGGCACATCTCGATGACCTGGCGGATGTCGACCATGCTGGGCAACTACGTCACCCCGGTGCCCGCCCAGCAGCGGCTCGGCCCGCGCTGGTACCAGGGCAGTGCGGACGCGATCTTCCAGTCGATGAACCTGATCACCGACGACAACCCCGACTACGTGGTCGTCTTCGGCGCCGACAACATCTACCGGATGGACGTCAACCAGATGTTGGAGGCGCACATCGAATCCGGCCTGGATGCGACGGTGGCCGCGATCCGGGTGCCGCGCAAGGACGCCTCGGCCTTCGGCATCATCGACGCCGGCGCCAACAACAAGATCAACAGCTTCCTGGAGAAGCCGGCCGACCCGCCCGGTCTGCCGGACAGCCCCGACGAGTCGTACGCCTCGATGGGCAACTACATCTTCACCCGCAAGGCCCTGGTCGAGGCCCTGGAGAAGGACGCCGCCAACCCCGACGCCCGGCACGACATGGGCGGCGACATCATTCCCTACTTCGTGGAGAAGGATCAGACCCAGGTCTACGACTTCAAGTCCAATGTGATGCCGGGGTCCACCCCCGAGGACGCCGAC
>JAAYAO010000467.1 GCA_012719335.1 Propionibacterium sp.
AAGATCGCCCTGGCCGGCACCGTGCCCTTCCTGTCCTTCGTCGCCGAGCACTTCGCCACCAAGGACGTGAAGCGCCGGATCGCTGCAGCAGAAGAGAAGCAAGCCCGCCGCAAGAACCGCAAGAGCGCCCCGGCCAGCCCCGCCCCGGATTCCCCCACCGCCGGCTGACCCCGGGTTTCGACACGGCCGCCACGCGACCCGCTCAACCAGCGTGGGCTCTATGGACGCCGGTTGAGCCGGGCCGGACACGGTGGTTGAGCCGGGCCGCAGGCCGGCGTCGAAACCCGTCCACACGCCTGGGCTCAGGATTAGATCTGGTGATCTATTCTTGATCCATCGCCTTCATGATGGCCAGGATGCGGTCGAGGTCTTCCTCGCTGGCGAACTCGATGGTGATCTTGCCGCGGTGCTTGCGTCCAATATCGACCCGGGCGCGGGTTTCGAAGTGATCGGACAGGGTCTCGGAGAGATCAATGGCGCGCTGGGAGCGTTCCCGGGGACGCCGGGGTGCCCGCGGGGTGGCTGTCTGGTCACTCAGGGTGACCAGTTCTTCGGTGGCGCGTACCGACAGGCCTTCCGCCACGATGCGTTGCGCCAGTTGTTCCTGGGCCAGGCTGCTGGTCAGCCCCAGCAAGGCCCGCGCGTGGCCGGCGCTCAGCACACCGGCGGCAACCCGCCGCTGCACGGTGGCCGGCAGCTTCAGCAGCCGGATCGTGTTCGCAATCTGCGACCGCGAGCGCTTGATTCGACCGGCCAGTTCTTCCTGGGTGCAGGCGAAGTCTTCGAGCAACTGCTGATAGGCGGCCGCTTCTTCGAGCGGATTGAGCTGCACCCGGTGCAGGTTCTCCAACAGGGCGTCCCGGAGCATGTCGTGCTCTTCGGTGGGCCGGATGATCGCCGGGATGGTGGCCAGGCCCGCCTGCTGGGTGGCGCGCCAACGCCGCTCCCCCATCACCAATTCGTACCGGTCGGCACCCGACCGTCGGACGATGATCGGCTGTAGCAGGCCGACCTCCTTGATCGAGTCCGCGAGCTCGTCCAGTTGCTCCTCGTCGAAGACCTGCCGGGGCTGGGCAGGATTCGGCTCGATAGCACCAACCGGGATTTCGGCGAACTCGGCACCCTGGGGCATCGGTGCCGGCTTCTTGGTCGCTACTGGCTGAGTCTTCGGCTTCTTCGTTGCTGCGGCCCTCTTCCCAGCGGTGAATGTTTCACGTGAAACATCGACCATTCTGGGGTTCTCCGCAGTTGTTTCACGTGAAACATCCTGCTGTTCCCGCACCGTATCGGGGTCAGTCGGCTGAAAGAGCTCCCCCAACCCCCGGCCCAGTCCGGTCCGCTTCTGCACTGCCACTGCTCACTCCTGCATTCGACGTCCGTTCATTCTGTCACGCGATCTCATGGTTGTGCGCTGTTGTGCAGAGTGTTCCTGGTTTCGACACGGCCACTACGTGGCCTGCTCAACCGACGGAACACGTAGCATCAGCGTCGGTGTTTCACGTGAAACATCACAGAAGCTTGGTCGACCAACCTGGCACCTTCCGGGGTTACGACACCGACGCACACACGTCCGGCCCAACCAGTGCCAGTGTGCTGCTCCCATCGACGCGTCGGTTGAGCAGCGCCGGAAGGCGCGTGTCGAAACCAGCGTCAGTGTGCACGGTGGGCGATCTCTTCGGCGGCCTTAAGATAGGCGACGGCGCCGGCAGAGTTGGGTTGGTAGGTCAGGACGGTTTGACCGAAACTCGGGGCTTCGGCGACGCGGACGGAACGGGGGACCATCGTGTCCAGGGTTTGGGTGGGGAAGTACTGACGTACGTTCGCGGCGACTTCACTGGACAGTTTGGTACGGCCGTCGTGCATAGTCAGCAGGATCGTGGACAGGAACAGGCCCGGGTTCAGCACAGACACGACGCTTTCGATGGTGCGCTGCAGATGCTGTACGCCTTCCAGGGCGTAGTACTCGCACTGAATCGGGATCAGGATCTCGTCGGCGGCCACCAGGGAGTTCAAGGTGAGCAGTCCCAGCGACGGGGGACAGTCCATCAGAACGTAGTCGAACGGGTACTCGGCCAAGTAGCTCGACAGCGCGCGCTTGAGTCGTGTTTCACGTGAAACAGCGCTCACCAGTTCCAGCTCGGCGGCTGCCAGGTCGATCGTGGCCGGTACCAGCCACAGGTTCGGCGCCTCGGGGGACTTCTGCACCACGTCGATGATCGGGGTCTGCTCCACCAACACCTCGTAGGTGCCGGGTACTCCGGTGCCGTGCTCGATGCCCAGGGCCGTGGACGCATTGCCCTGCGGGTCGACGTCCAGCACCAGCACCCTCAGGCCGGCCATTCCGAGCGCCGCCGCCAGGTTCACCGCGGTCGTGGTCTTGCCCACTCCGCCCTTCTGATTCACCACGGCGAATACCCGGGGTCGGGACGGGCGGGGGAGTACCGCCTTGGAAACATCGACATCCCGCGGGTCCAGGTCGTCCGGCTCCTCGACCTCGGGTTCGTCCGGCAGGGCATAGGCAGCACGCCGTGGGCCGGCCGGCACCGGAATGGCGGAGTCGGTCGCCGGGGCCTGCTCCGTGGCTTGCTCCTGCTCGGCCGTCCCCCGTGCGCCCTTTCGGATCTTCCGTACCCGCATCAGATGTCCCTCCTCGGGGTGGTCGTCCCCATGGAATGCATACTTATATCTTGATAACAAAGGTTCAACACCCGGCGAAACTCTCCAGCCGGTGTCGTCGCTCCTCGACGGCCTGGGCGATCATCCGGGCTGTCGGGTGCACCGCATCGATCCAGCTCTCCCGGGCACTCTCATCCGCCGGGTCACTGACACATTTCAGCATCACCACCGGGATATCCACCGAGCGCGCCGCGAACGCCACCGCATACCCCTCCATGTCACACACCTGGGCATCGCGCGCCAACCGATCGCGGACGTCGGCCTGTTCGACGAACAGGTCACCACTGGCACACCGCACCAACCGGCTCTCCTCGGGCAGCACCGTCAGATCGATCGGTTCACCGAAGTTGCGCCCGGTGAGTCGGCGCATGGTGGGGCTGTCGAAGTCATGTTGCCGTACCTGATCCACCGCGAATGTTCCCGACAGTCCGTCGACAAGAGCGCCGGCGGTACCGACGTTCACGATCACCGACGGCAGGCCGGCGCACAGCGCGCCGCGCACCGCGGTGGCCGCGGCGACCTTGCCCACACCGGTGACCAGCCTCGGCCAATCGCCCTCGAGATATTGGATCTCGCTGTGCAGGGCCGCCACCACCAGGGGTCGGTCGGCTCGAATGCTCCCGGTCAGTTCCACGGGTCGGAGCCTACCCAGCAGAAACTCAGGACGAGCGTCGTACTCGTACCACGGTCGTCGATTCGGCCTGCGGGTGCGCTCTCGCCACCAACACCTCGGCGGCCAGCTTCATCGACCGCAATGCCTTGGTCGCCTTGGTCACTTCCGCGGCCGCGCCGGCACCCTTGATCGCCAACACCTCACCGCCGGGTGCCACCAGCGGCCAACACCAGTTCAGCAGCCGGGGGAGTGGTGCCACCGCGCGATTGGTGACCACATCGGCCGGTTCGCCACCCTCGGCCGGGTAATCCTCGGCCCGCCCGCGGTGCACCCGCACCTGATCGTCCAGTTGCAGTGTGCCGACCGCCAGTTCCAGGAACTCGACCCGGCGTTGCAGGGGCTCCAGCAGCGTGATCTGCAGATCGGGACGGGCCAGGGCGAGCGGGATGCCGGGCAGTCCGGCACCGGATCCGACGTCCAGCACCGAACAACCCTCGCCGATCAGCGATTCCACCGCGGCGCTGTTCAGCACGTGCCGCTGCCAGAGCCGGTCGGCTTCACGGGGCCCGATCAGGCCCCAGGTGATGCCCTCCTCGGCCAGTAGCTCGACATACCGCTCGGCCCGATCCCGTCGGTCGCCGAAAACCTCGTCCAGCACCGCATCCCCGGGGCGACCCCCGGGCGCCGATTCGGTCATCAGTTGGGAATGACCACCACGCGGCGGTTGGGCTCCTCACCCTCCGACTCGCTGGTCAGGCCGGCGGCGGCCACCGCGTCGTGCACGACCTTGCGTTCGAACGGGTTCATCGCGGTCAACCGCACCGATTCGCCGGTGTCCCGGGCCTCGTCGGCGGCGTCCTGGGCCAGGGCCCGCAGATCACGTTTGCGCTGTTCGCGGTAGCCGGCGACGTCCAGCAGCAGTCGGCTGCGGCGTCCGGTGGCGGTCATCACCGCGAGTCGGCACAGCTCCTCGAGGGCTTCGAGCACTTCACCATTGGCGCCGACCAAGGTGTCGTCCCCATCGGTGACGATCGAGACGTGCGCCCGACCGGCCTGGATGTAGGTGTCGATGTCGCCGTCCATGTCGGCGATGTCGAGCAACTCCTCGACGTAGTCGGCCGCGATCTCGCCCTCTTGTTCCAGCGGTGAGATCGGACGGTCCTCCTCGTCGTCCTCGTCCTCGTCGTGTTCGTCGTCGGCCTCGGTGGCGTCGTCCTCGTCGACAACCTCCTCGGCATCGGCGACCAGATCAACCTGGTCTTCGGACGCGACGTCGTCGCTCACCGTCTCCTCCGCATTGGGAGTGGCATCGGAATCCGTCACGGGTTCCTCCTTCACAACGTTGCTGCAGTACGGGTACTGCGGGTCGTGACGCGGGTCGTCCCACGGGTCTGATGTCGGCTAGCGCCGGGTCTTCTTCTTCGATTGCGGCTGCCGGCCGGCGCGCGACTTGCGCTGCGGCTGGGTACGCACCGCCGCTCCCTTGGTCTGGCGGGCAGCGCGCGGCTTGTGCTGCGGCTGGGTGCGATCCGGGGTCACGTCCACCGGTTCGGTGGTGCTCTCGGGCTCCGCGGCCTTGCGCTGTTTGCGTGCCTTGGCGGCCCGCTCGGCGGCCATCTTCTCCGGGTCGCGGCCGTGCTTGCGCTGACGCTCCTCCCAGGCCTCGTAGGCCGGGGTGCCCGGGGCCGGGTTCTTGCGAATGATGTAGAACTGCTGGCCCATCGTCCACAGGTTCGAGGTCAACCAGTAGATCAGCACACCGATCGGGAAGTTCACGCCACCGACGGCGAAGATCACCGGGAAGAGGTACAGCATCATCTTCTGCTGCTGTGCCATCGGCCCGGTGAGGGCTTCGGGCGGCATGTTCTTGCGCATCAACTGCAACTGCGTGATGAACAGCGTCACCGTCATACCGATGATCAGAATCACCGTGACGATGTGGACGTGGGTCAGCGGCCACTCGAAGGGCAGGAACCGGTCGGAGATCTTGGCGCCGAAGAAGGTCGCCTCACTCAGCGAGCGGGCCAGTTCGGGGGTGCGTTCGATCCAGTAGCCGCGGGGGTTGTTGTTGGCCGCGCCGACCAGCACCTGGAACAGGGCCAGGAAGATCGGCATCTGCAACAGCAGGGGCAGACACGAGGCCATCGGGTTGATGCCCTCGTCGCGGTACAGCTTCATCGTCTCCTGGCCGAGACGCTCCCGGTCGTGACTGTACTTCTTCTGCAACTCCCGCAGTTTCGGTTGCACCAACTGCATGTTGCGCGAACTGCGAATCTGTTTGACGAAGATCGGGATCAGCAGCACCCGGATGAACACGGTGAGCGAGATGATCGACAGCGTCCAGGTGGCACCCGAATCGGCGCCGAAGACGAAGGCCCAGATCCAGTGGAAGAACACCAGCAGCCCGGACACCGCCCAGTACAGCGGGTACATGATCGACCCACCGAAGCTCATGATGCTGTCCCAGACGCCCATCGGCACCAGCGTGGTGAGCAACACGTCCATCAGTTAGTTCCTCGGGTTTCTGCTTGGTAGGTCGCCTCGGCTTTCGCCACCGCGGCGTCGCGCTCGGCTTGTTCCACTGCCCAAGCCTCGGCAGCTTCGGTACCAGGTACCGGATCGTAGCCCCCGGCGGCCCATGGGTGACAACTGAGGATGCGGCGCACCGTCAGCCACGAGCCGCGAATCGCGCCGTGCACCTGCACCGACTCCAACCCGTAGGCCGAGCAGGTGGGGTAGTAGCGGCAGACATCGCCGTACAAGGGGCTGATGAACTTGCGCCAGAACCGGATGAAAGCGATCAACGGCCACTTCATTACCGATCACCCACTCGCCGCATCGCGCTGCGCCAGGCGCCGGCGAGTTCGTCGCGCAGGGTCGGCCAGGACGCGTTCGCGGCGGCCGGCAGTGCCCGCACCACCACGCGGGTGCCGGACGGGGTGTCCGGCAGGTGTTCGGCCGCGGCATGCCGCAGCCGCCGCTTGACCCGGTTGCGTACGGCGGCTCCGCCGACGGATTTGGACACCACGAACCCGACGCGGATGTTCGCGTCGGGTGAGGTGGTGGGCTGCTGGTCGCTCGGTGCGACGGTGCTGGCATGCACCACAAGGCACGGTCGTCCGGCTCGCACGCCACGAGCCGTGGCGCGGAATTCGTCGGACGACCGCATCCGCACCGCCGCCGGCAGCATGAAATCGATCAGGCGGACAGAACGGCGCGGCCCTTGCGGCGCCGGGCCGAGATGATCGCGCGACCGGCGCGGGTGCGCATCTTGGCACGGAAACCGTGCACCCGGCTCCGACGCCGGTTGCTGGGCTGGTAAGTACGCTTGCTCATGGGTTCGGCTCCCCAAAGTTGTTGAACGCAGGCACCCGTCACAGGGCGCACGAAGGACACACCGCCGGTGGCGGCGACCTTCATACGGTACGTGTCGCGACCTTTCGGGTCAAACCGCCGTCCCCGCCAACACCTGTCGACCCCCTACTGTCCAGTGGACACGCCGAACGGAGTCCGGATCGTCATCGGAGCGGTTGCAGTTTTCGCACCGGATTGTTAGCGTCATGAGCCCTGCCCGGCGTCCGGATTACACCCCCTCGGTGTACTCCGATTGGACAGCCGGGCGCTTTGTGCACACCCTGTGGACAACCTTGTGGATCGTGTACAGTGACCGCCAGCAAGCGGGCCGAATCACCCCCGGTCCACCAACGATTTTTTCCGGAGCGCCGAGTGACCGAAGCGGACGACTTCCTAACCGAAGCGTGGATTCAGGTCTCCGAACGAATTGATCGCTCCAACCAACACTGGATCCGGTCCTCGCGTCCGATGACCCAGTACGACGACACCTTGGTGTTGGCGGTGCCGAACAATTTCACCCGCGATCGCATCGAGGATCGGCTGCGTCCCGACATCGAACAGATCCTGGGCACCATCTACTCCCGGCCGATCCGGATCGCGGTCACCATCGACCCCGACCTGACCGTCAGCAACGAGGAGCCGATCGAGGACGAACTCGACGCGGTACCCGATGTTTTCGCCCCGGCGGTGAACAACTCCACCCCGGTCGCCGGCTCGATCGCCCACGAGTTCGACTCCCGGCTGAACCCGAAGTACTCGTTCGAGAATTTCGTGATCGGCGAATCGAACCGGTTCGCCCACGCCGCCACCGTCGCGGTCGCCGAAGCCCCCGGCAAGGCCTACAACCCACTGATGATCTACGGCCAGTCCGGGTTGGGCAAGACCCACCTGTTGCACGCGGTCGGCCACTACGTGCGCAACTACTACGACCGCGTGCGGGTGCGGTACGTCTCCACCGAGGAACTCACCAACGACTTCATCAACTCGGACCAGGACAACCGGATGCAGAAGTTCCGGGAGCGGTACCGCGATGTCGACGTGCTGCTGATCGACGACATCCAGTTCCTGGAGCGCACGGTGCAGATGCAGGAGGAGTTCTTCCACACCTTCAACACCCTGCACAACGCCCAGAAGCAGATCGTGATGACCTCCGATCGTCCGCCGAAGCTGTTGGAGGCGCTCGAACCGCGCCTGCGCAGCCGCTTCGAGTGGGGGTTGATCACCGACGTCCAACCACCCGACCTGGAAACCCGCCAGGCGATCCTGCGCAAGAAGGCCGCTCAGGACCGGCTCGCGGTCGGCTCCGATGTGCTCGAGTTCATCGCCTCGAAGATCCGGACGAACATCCGCGAGCTCGAGGGTGCGCTGATTCGGGTCACCGCCTACGCCAGCCTGAATCGTCAGGTGGTCGACCTGTCCCTGGCCGAGGCCGTGTTGAAGGATCTGATCTCCGACGCCGCCGACACCGAGATCACCTCGCAGTTGATCATGGCCGAGTCGGCCAACTACTTCGACGTGACCCTGGAGGATCTGTGCGGGCCGAGCCGCACCCAGACCCTGTCGAATGCCCGACAGATCGCGATGTACCTGTGCCGCGAACTGACCGACCTGTCGCTGCCCAAGATCGGCCAGCAGTTCGGCGGCCGCGACCACACCACGGTGATGTACGCCGAACGCAAGATTCGCAAACTGCTCGGGGAACGCCGCAGCCTCTACAACCAGATCACCGAGTTGACCAACCGGATCAAGCAACGTGCCACCGGTAACTGACCCGCGCGGCCCCTGTCACCCGACCCCTCCCGGGTCGGGTTTTTTCATGCCCCGGGCCACCCCGACGATGTGCACAGGACTGTGCAGACGGCCGTGGGTAACCGGGACGGCACTGGGGAAGGACACGCCTGTAACTCATTCCGTCCTCATCTTGCATTCGTGTGATTTCACCTTGTGCCCATCGGCATGCACACCCCGAATCGCCGTGCGGCTACGTCGGATGCGGTTTCTCCCCAGAATCCACAGCAGCTATGACTACGTAGGTAATTGCAATTGATCGACCGAGCTTCAACGACGGGTGGCGCTCGAACGGTGGATAACTCACCTCGTCCCCCTGTCATCGCGTCCTGGTACACATCGACATTTCCTGCACCCGATACGCCGATCGCACCCGTTCCGATACCATCACCGGTACCCCCACGGTGAGACCGACTCACCGCAACACCGACAACCGCCACACCTCGAGGCCGATTCGAGGGCAGGAGATACATCGTGAAGATCCGCCTGGAGCGAGACGTACTGGCCGAAGCTGTCCAGTGGGCAGCCCGAACGCTGCCGACTCGTCCTGCGGTACCGATCCTGGCCGGCTTGTTGATGCGTGCCGACAGCGACGGGGTGGTGTGGTCGAGCTTCGACTACGAAACCTCGGCCCGGATCACCGTGCCGGCCCAGGTCACCGACGAGGGTCAGGCCCTGGTCTCGGGACGGTTGTTGGCCGACATCTCGCGGTCGTTGCCGAACAAGCCGGTGGAGATCACCACCGACGACACCAAGATGGAACTCATCTGCGGCCCGGCCCGGTTCACCCTGCAACTGTTGCCGGTGGAGGAGTACCCCGCCCTGCCGGCCATGCCGGACGCCTCCGGTGCGGTGCCCAGCGACGAGTTCGCCCAGGCCGTCTCCCAGGTTGTGGTGGCCGCCGGACGGGACGAGCTGCTGCCGGTGTTCACCGGCGTGCGGGTCGAGATCGACGGGGAAACGGTGTCCCTGCTGGCCACCGACCGGTACCGGATGGCGCTGAAGGAGATCACCTGGCAGCCCACCAACTCGCAGGCCAGCGGAGCGGCCCTGGTGCCGGCGAAGGTGCTCGCCGAGACGTCCAAGTCGATGACTTCGGGCGAGAACGTGACCGTCAGCCTGTCCCAGGCCGGGGTGGGTGAGGGCCTGATCGGTTTCGAGGGCGACGGGCCCGGTGGTGAACGACAGATCACCACCCGACTGCTGGACGGGGAGTTCCCCAAGGTGCGGCACCTGATGTCGGTGCAGCCGTTGCTGTCGGTGCGCGGCAACACCCACGACATCATCGACGCCGCCAAGCGTGTCGCCCTGGTCGCCGACCGCAACACCCCGTTGCGGATGCTGATGGGGGAGCAGACCATCACCCTGGAGGCCGCCACCGGTGACCAGGCGCAGGCCTCCGAAGCCCTCGAGGCGATCGTCGACCTGCACGGCAACGCCGAACCCGCCCTGGAGGCGGCCGGTTTCAACCCCACCTACCTGCTGGATGCGCTGGGCGCGCTGAACACGCCGTATGTGCATTTCTCGTTCACCGCGGCCGGCAAGCCGTGCCTGCTGACCGGGCTGACCTCGCTGGATGCCGATCCGTTGACCGATTACCGGCACGTGATCATGTTGATGCGCCTGCCGAATTGAGCGAACGGGGTGACCGCTGAGTGTTCGTCGACCATCTGACCCTGGCCGACTTCCGCTCCTACCCCGAAGCCGAACTCGAACTCACCCCAGGGGTGTGCACCTTCGTCGGTGCGAATGGGCAGGGCAAGACCAATCTGGTCGAGGCCGTGGAGTACCTCTCCACCGGTGCGTCCCATCGGGTCACCAATGATGAACCCCTGGTGCGGGCCGGTGCCGAGTACGCGGTGGTTCGGGCCCGGGTGCGGGCCGGGCTGGCGGACGACCGGGCCCTGGTGCTTGAACTGGAGATCCGGCCGGGTAGGTCGAACCGGGCGAAACTGAACCGGGCCGCGCTGCCCCGAGCCCGCGAACTCATCGGGGTGTTGCGCAGCGTGGTCTTCTCCCCCGAGGACCTGGCCATCGTCAAGGGCGACCCGAACCAGCGGCGCCGCTTCCTCGACCATGTGGTGACCACCCGCTGGCCCCGGATGGCCGGGGTGCGCGCCGACTACGACAAGGTGCTGAAACAACGCACCGCCCTGCTGAAGGTAATCGGCGGCAAGGGCAACCGGCGGCCCGACCCCGATGCGCTGCCCACCCTGGAGATCTGGGACGAACAACTGGCCGGGTTGGGTGCCGAACTGTTGTCGGCCCGGCTGGACACCCTGGCCGACATGTGGCCGCATGTGCAGCAGGCCTACGCCGATATCGCCCCCACCAACAACCGGGCGAGCGGCCACTACCGGGCCTCGGCCCCGCTCGGTGACTCGCACGACCGGGCCGAGCTGACCGAGGTGTTGTTGACCGAGATGCGGCAACGCCGCTCCGAGGAGATCGCCCGCGGGGTGAGCCTGGTCGGCCCGCACCGCGATGACGTCGACCTGATCCTGGGCGAGTTGCCGGCGAAGGGGTACGCCAGCCACGGTGAATCCTGGTCCTACGCCCTGGCGTTGCGGCTGGCGGCCTTCGTCCTGTTGCAGGACGACGGGGTCGAACCGGTGCTGGTGCTCGACGACGTGTTCGCCGAACTCGACACCACCCGCCGGGAACGGTTGGCGACCCGGGTGGTGCAGGCCGAGCAGGTGCTGATCACCGCCGCCGTGGCCGCCGACATCCCCGACACCCTGGCCGCCAACCGCTGGCAGGTCACGATGGGGGAGGTGCGCCGTGCCCCGCACCCCTGACGACCCCGGAAACGATGCATCGGATGCGCCGGTTGATCCCGGACGCGAACCGGATGCGTCGGTTGAGCAGGGCCGTGGGCCCGTGTCGAAACCAGCATCCCCGCCCGACGCACCCGAAGCCGGCCCCGCACCCGACGACCACGACCCCACCGGCCTCGAACTGGCGATGCGGATCGCCGCCTCGGTGGGCAGGAGCACCACCGGCACCACCCCCAAACGGAACAAGCCGCGCACCAACCGGGCCCGTCCGACCACCCCCCGCAGCGGTGACCGGGATCCGAAACTGCTCGGCGCCGCCCTGGAACACCTGGTCGGTGACCGCGGCTGGTCGACCGAGATCAACGTGCACACCCTGTTGGGCCGCTGGGCGTCCCTGGTCGGTGAGGTGAACGCCGAACACAGCCGTCCGGAGTCGTACAGCGACGGCGTGCTGGTGGTGCGCACCGATTCGACCGCCTGGGCGACCTCGCTGCGCACCATCGCCCACCAACTCGTTGCCCGGCTCAACGACGAACTCGGCCCGGGCACCGTGACCCGGGTGCGGGTACTCGGCCCGGCCGCCCCCAGTTGGAAGCACGGCCGCCGCTCGGTACCCGGCCGCGGCCCACGCGACACCTACGGCTGAACCGATCCCGGGTGGCCGGCGCTGCCTGCGGTGGCGCCGAATCCGGTTACGCTGGGCACGTGAACGCAGTGGCCCGCTTCTGGGACGAAAGCCGCGTCCTGGTGGCGACGACGCTCCGGACGTGGCGTTCGTTGTTGCCGCTGTTGTTGCTGCTGCAACTCCTGGGCTGGTTCTCCTACCAGGCCTCGATGGCCACCGCCGCGGTGCTGTCGATGGAGCACCCCTGGATCTCCCTGGGCATCTTTTCGCTCGGGTTCGTGCTTTCCCTGGTGGTTGCGGTGGTGATCCTGCGGGTGGTCGGCGACAATCTCGGCACCGCCGCGATGGTGCCCGACGCCCCACCCGAT
>JAAYAO010000468.1 GCA_012719335.1 Propionibacterium sp.
AGGACCTGGCCGATCGGGCTCGCGGCGAGCCCCTCGGAGACGATCTGCCGCAGCTCGGTCTCGGTGCGGGCGGCACCGCCGCCCTGCCCCCCCATCGTGAAGGCCGGGCGGATGATCGCCGGCAGCCGCATGGCGCCCGTCGCAAGGGCCTCCTCGGCCTCGCCGAGCGAGTTGATGATCAGCGAGGCGGGGACCCGCAGACCCGCGCCCTCCATCGTCTCCCGGAAGGCCTCGCGGTCCTCGGCGCGGTGGATCGCGTCGTAGTCGGCCCCGATCAGCTCGACCCCGTTGGCCTCAAGCGTCCCGTCGTCGTGGAGGGACTTGGCGATGTTGAGCGCCGTCTGGCCGCCGAGCGTCGGCAGCAGCGCGTCGGGGCGCTCCTTCTCGATGATGCGCCGCACCACCTCGGGCCGCAGCGGCTCCACGTAGGTCGCGTCCGCGAACTCGGGGTCGGTCATGATCGTCGCGGGGTTGGAGTTGACGAGGATGACCCGCAGCCCCTCCTCCCGCAGCACGCGGCAGGCCTGGGTGCCGGAGTAGTCGAACTCGGCGGCCTGGCCGATCACGATCGGGCCGGAGCCGATCACCATGATCGACTCGATGTCGGTACGGCGCGGCATCAGCGAGCGCTCCCTTCGATGACGTCGACGAAGCGGTCGAACAGGTAGGCGGCGTCGTGCGGGCCGGCGGCGGCCTCGGGGTGGTATTGGACGGCGAAGGCGACCAGTTTGCCGTCGCGGCGCAGTTCCAGGCCCTCCACCACATCGTCGTTCAGGCAGACGTGGCTGACCGTGGCGGTGCCGAAGCGGGTGTCGACCTGTTCGCCGATCGGGGCCCGTACCGCGAAGCCGTGGTTGTGCGAGGTGATCTCGACCTTGTCGGTGGTGAGGTCCTTCACCGGCAGGTTCACCCCGCGGTGGCCGTAACGCAGCTTGTAGGTGTCGAAGCCCAGCGCACGGCCGAACAACTGGTTGCCGAAGCAGATTCCGAAGAACGGCATCCCGGCCTCCAACACCCGTTCCAGCAACTGCACCTGGTGGGTGGCCGCGGCGGGGTCGCCGGGCCCGTTGGAGAAGAAGACCGCATCGGGGCCGAGGGCGGTCAGTTCGTCGAAGGTGGTGGTGGACGGCAGCAGGTGCACTTCGAGGCCGCGTTCGGTCATGCGGCTGGTGGTCATCGACTTGATGCCCAGGTCGAGCACCGCGACCCGGTGCTTGGTGTCCCCGACGGCCGCCTCGACACGGGGGGCCTCGATGCTCACCTCGTCGGCCAGGTGCGCCCCGGCCATCGACGGGGTGGCCAGCACCCGTTCCAGCAGCTTGGCCGGATCGGTTTCGGTGGTGGAGATGCCGACCCGCATAGCCCCCTGCTCGCGCAGGTGGCGGGTCAGGGCGCGGGTGTCGATGCCGGAGATGCCGACGATGCCCTGGTCGCGCAGTTCGGCGTCCAGGGGGCGCACCGAGCGCCAGTTCGACTGGCGCCGGGCGGGGTCGCGCACCACATAGCCGGCGACCCAGATCCGGTGCGACTCGTCGTCCTCGTCGTTCCAGCCGGTGTTGCCGATGTGGGGGGACGTGGCGATCACCACCTGACGGTGGAAGCTGGGATCGGTGAGGGTCTCCTGGTAGCCCGTCATCGCGGTGGAGAACACTGCCTCCCCGAAGGTTTCGCCTTCGGCGCCGTAGCGCTTACCGCGGAAGGTGCGCCCGTCCTCGAGCACGAGTAATGCGTTCTGGTTGTGCATGACCGTCCTTTCCTGCCTCACGGGACAGGGTTTAAAGGTTGGTATATCGGATTGACCCTAGCACCGCCGGAGGGGGCCTCCGGTACGGAAAACGTCGCGCTCAACGCAGTGTGATACCCACCACGTGCGCGAGTTGGTGGGCGAACCCGGCGACATCCTTCGGTTCGATCGTGGCTCCGCGCAGGTCGGCCAGACCGTGCAGCCCGGATACCTCGCAGTTGCGCAGCCACACCCGTTCGGCCCGTACTTGGTCGAATCGGGCCCCGGTCAGGTCACACCCGTCGAAGAGGACGTCGGTGAGCCGGGTGCCGGTGAAGTCGGCGCCGCGCAGCGAGCAGTCGGTGAAGGTGGCCGCGGTGACCGTGGCGAAGCGGACGGTGAGCAGGTCGGCCGTGCAGGCCCGGAACCGGACGTGGTGCCAGGTGCCGTGGGTGAGCATCAGGCCGGTGGCGCGCACCCCGTCCAGGCTCACCCGTGACCAGCCGCCCTCGTCGAACTCGAGGTTGGCCAGGTCGGTGCCGGTGGCCTCGATATCGGTCCAACGGGTCTTGCGCCAGTAGCCGTCGGCGAAGCTGCCCTCGTGGACGCGGCACTGGGCGAACTCGGTGAACTCGACGCGTTGCTCGGCCCAGTACGGGCTGAGGGTGAGTTCGCTGATCGGCACGTCGTCGGCCAGGTCGGCCGCGCCCTGCGCGGGGCCGCCCGGCAACCGCGGTGGCACGGGTTCGGCCGGTTCGGCCTCCCGAGCTGTCATCGGTTCGCCAACCGGGTCAACCGATCGGCGGCCTCGGTGAGCACCTCGGGGCGTTTGCAGAAGCCGAACCGGATCAGCGAGGTCACGCCCGCGTCGGGGTCGGCGTAGAACACCTGATTCGGCACCGCGACCACCCCGCACAGCTCGGGCAGCCGACGGCAGAACTCGAGCCCGTCGGTGACGCCCAACGGAGCGGCGTCGGCGACCACGAAGTAGGAGCCGTGGCTCGGGTGCACGGCGAAGCCCGCGGCGTCCAGCCCCGGGATCAGGATGTCGCGTTGTGCCCGCAGGTCGGCGGCCAGCCGAGCGAAACGGTCGTCGGGCAGGTCCAGACCCGCGGCGACCGCGTACTGGAAGGGGCCGGCGTTGACGTAGGTGAGGAACTGTTTGGTGGTGGTGATCGCATCCACAAGTTCCCGGCTCGCACACACCCAACCGACCTTCCACCCGGTCACCGAGAAGGTCTTGGCGGCCGAGGAGATCTGGATCGTGCGGCCGGTCATTCCGGGCAGGGTGGCCAGTGGCACGTGCGGTTCGTCGAAGGTGAGGTGTTCGTAGACCTCGTCGCAGGCCACCAGCAGGTCGTGTTCGACCGCGACGCGCGCGATCGCCTCCCGCTCGGCCGCGTTGAGCACCATGCCGGTGGGGTTGTGCGGGGAGTTGATCAACAACAG
>JAAYAO010000469.1 GCA_012719335.1 Propionibacterium sp.
CAACAGTGGGCGAACGTCACACCCCTAGACTCTCGGGCATGGCCAGATCCCAGAGCAGTGCAGGCAACTGGCTGCGGCGCGGGTTCGCGAACCCGGAAGCCGCCCAACAGATCGTCGCCGACTGGTCACCCGGGCAGCTCGGATTGCTCGATCTGCTCGACCGGGCCGCCGACCCCGACCTCGCCCTGGTCGGTCTGCAACGCATCCACGAGACCCAACCCGGGGTGCTGGACGCGTTGGCGGCCGATCCGGCGTTCGCCCGTCGGGTGATCGCGGTGGCCGGGGGCAGTACCGCGCTGCAACAGCATCTGGCCAGACGGCCCGAGGCGGTTGCCCAGTTGCGCACCCGCCCCTCCCGCACCCCGGCCGCCCGGTTGCGCGCCGACCTGTTGCGGGCGGTGGGTGCCGACCCGCAGGCGCCCCGGCCGACCGCCACCGATCTGGTGGGCGACGAAATGCGTGACGCCTACCGCGACATGGTCGTGCGGGTCGCCGCCCGCGACCTGATCAGCGACGATCCACTGCCGTTGGTGGAGGACGTCAGTGCCGAACTGTCCGACATCGCCGACGCGGTGCTGGAGGCGGCCCTGGCGATCGCCCGCGCCGAGATCGGCGCGGAGGCCGAGCACTGCCGCTTGGCGGTGGTGGCCCTCGGTAAATGCGGGGCCCGGGAACTGAACTACATCTCCGATGTGGACGTGTTGTTCGTCGCCGAACCGGCCACCGACGCAGCCGGCGAGCCACTGGTGTCGGTCGACGAGGCGATCTCGATCGGCACCCGACTGGCCGCCGGGCTGTCCCGGATCTGTTCGGCGCACACCGCGGCCGGCACCATCTGGCCGGTGGACGCCGCGCTGCGTCCCGAGGGCAAGGCCGGCCCGCTGGTGCGCACCCTGGCCGGCATGCAGACCTACTACACGAGCTGGGCCAAGGCCTGGGAGTTCCAGGCGATGCTCAAGGCCCGGCCGGCCGCCGGTGACCCGGCGCTGGCCGAGGAGTTCTGCGAGCTGGTGGCGCCGCAGGTGTGGCAGGTTGGCGATGAGGATCATTTCGTCTCCGATACCCGGGCGATGCGCAAACGGGTGGTGTCGCTGATCCCGGCCAAGGAGGCGGATCGGGAGATCAAGTTGGGCGAGGGGGGTCTGCGCGACGTCGAGTTCACCGTCCAGTTGCTGCAACTGGTGCACGGACGCACCGACGAACGCCTGCGACACCGCGGCACCTTCACCGCCCTGCAGGCCCTGATCGACCACGGCTATGTCGGCCGGGTGGACGGTGCGGAGTTCGCACAGGCCTACCGGATGGAACGGGCCCTGGAACACCGCGTGCAGTTGGCGAAGCTGCGACGCACCCACCTGATCCCCACCGCCGAGGCCGACCGGCGCCGGCTGGGCCGGGCGATGGGCTGGCTGCGTGAACCGCTGCAGAACCTCGACAAGGCCTGGGCCGATGCCCGCCGACGTGTGCTGAGCCTGCACCGTCGGTTGTTCTACTCACCGCTGCTCGAAGCGGTCGCCGCGATCCCCACCGAGGGGCTGCGGTTGTCGCAGGAACCCGCCCACGACCGGCTCAAGGCCCTGGGTTACGGCGACCCGGTCGCCGCCCTGCGTCACATTCAGGCCCTCACCCAGGGGGTCAGCCGGCAGGCCGAGATCCAACGACAATTGCTGCCGGCGATGCTGGGCTGGTTCGCCGAGGGGGCCAACCCCGACGCCGGCCTGCTCGCCTTCCGGCAGGTCAGTGACGCGCTGGGCAGCACCTCGTGGTACCTGCGGGCCCTGCGCGACGAGGGCACGATGGCCTACCGGCTGGCCCGGGTACTCACCCAGAGCCGGTACGTGGTCGAACTGTTGCTGAGGTCACCCCAGGCGGTGCAATTGCTCGCCGACGAGGCCGACCTGCTGCCGCGCAGCACCGAACAGTTGATCGAGGCGATGACCCGGGCGGCCGCCCGGCAGGATTCGGCCGAGGCCAAGATGGATTCGGTGCGCGGGCTGCGTCGCCGCGAACTGTTCCGGGTCGCGGTCGGCGACATCCTCGACCTGCTGGACGTGGAACAGGTCGGTGCCGCCCTCAGCGACCTGGCCTCGGCCACCCTGCACGTCGGCATGGGCATCGTCGCCGACGAGCAGCGCGCCCAATTCGACGACCCCGACCAGGTGCCCGCCGGGGCGTTCATCGCGATGGGCCGGTGGGGTGGTCGGGAAATGTCCTACGCCTCCGATGCCGACGTGATGTTCGTGATGGCCGACGGCACCGGGGAGGCCGGGGCGAACGCCGCCCGCAAGGCGGTCACCCGGCTGCAGGGGTTGTTGAGCCGACCCGGCCCCGACCCCGCCCTGGAACTGGACGCCTCACTGCGGCCCGAGGGCAAGGGCGGCCAGTTGGTGCGGTCCGAGGCCGCCTACTTGGCCTACTACTCGCGCTGGTCGTCCACCTGGGAATCCCAGGCGCTGATTCGGGCGGCGCACGGCGCCGGGGAACGCGCGATCAGCGAACGACTGTTGACGGCGATCGACCGGCTCCGCTGGCCCGAGGGTGGGTTGAGCACCGAACAACTGGTCGAGATCCGCAAACTCAAGGCCCGGATGGAGGGCGAGCGGCTGCCCCGGGGCGTCGACCCGAAGCGCCACACCAAGCTGGGCCCCGGCGGTCTCAGCGATGTGGAGTGGACCGTCCAACTGCTGCAACTGCAACACGCCCACGAGGTACCCGAGCTGCGCACCACGATGACCCTGCCCGCGCTGCGGGCCGCCCTGGCCGCCGACCTGATCGGGGCCGAGGACGCCGCCGCCCTGGAACGGGCCTGGGTGTACGCCTCCCGGGTGCGCAACCAGATCATGCTGGTGCGCGGCCGGGCCAGCGACGTCTTCCCGCACGACATGCGCGAGCTCGCGGCGGTCGCCGAACTGATGTGGCACGGATCGCACGGCGCCTCCCACCTGCTCGACGAATACCGACGGATCACCCGGCAGGCCCGCGGCGTGGTCGATCGGCTGTTCTGGGGCGAGTGAGTGCCGGGCCGGCGGTGCCGTGCAGGTGACTCCGACGGCGGATAGGGTCCGACGAAGCTCGACAGGCGCCGGCGTCCACCTGCTGACGTACGCTGTGCTCGGCCTGAACCGAAGGCCCGACCCGAACGGAAGGACTGCACACCGATGAGCGTGCCTGGCTGGTATCCCGACCCGTCCGGAGCCCCGGGCCGATTCCGGCACTGGGACGGCGCCACCTGGTCGGCCCAGACCACCGACGACCCGAACATTGCGCCGCCGCTCGGGTCGGGCGCGGGCGGGCCGGTGTCGGTGCCGCCGCAGCCGAAGCGTCCGGTCTGGCCGTGGATCATCGGGGCGGCACTCGCGGTACTGGTGTTGGGTGGGGCGATGGTCGGCATCTGGCGGCTCACCGCCGGGGACACCCCGGTGGAGACCCCCAGCGACCCGCCGGTGACCACCCCGGCCGAGGAGCCGACCCCGCAGGATCCCGGATCCAGCCCGTCGGCGGCGGCGCTGTCGTGCGCCAACTCCTACGGGGCGGTCGGTGACCAGGCCGACGAGTACACCAGCGGGGGACTGTCCTACACCGCGGTGGACGGGTGGGGTTTCCGCTTCGACCGCACCTCCTGGAGCTGGGTCGACGATGTGGCCGCCTGGGGCACCCTGGTCGGTGACGACTACGCCGCCGGCATCGTGCTGGGTGCGCTGCGCACCGAGAACGGCTTCCACGCCCCCGATCAGGCCGCCGAGGCCACGGTCGAATGCCTGTCCACCCACGGGGTGTTCAACGACCGCGACTACACCTGGGAGCTGGCGGAGGAGACCCTCACCGTCGACGGGATGGCCGCCCACCGGTTGACCGGGCCGGTCACCCCGGGCCCGACCGACGAGTACGACGGGTACCAGCTCGACATCGTGGTGGTCGACACCGGCAACCCGAACCAGTTGGGGGTGTGGATCTCCTTCCACCCGATCGGGGACTCCGAATCCGAGCAACTCATCGCCGAGGCCTTCGAGACCTTGCACCGGGGCTGATTGTTTCCGGTCGCTACCGTTGGGGTGGTGGTTGTGCAGGGGAGGGAGTCGCCGATGATCGACGCGACCGTGGCCGGACGGAGCGAGTCCGCGGCCGACAGCACCCGCGCCCTGACCGGCACCGTGGTGCAGGACGTGTGGGATCTGCTCGACGACGACCCGCGTGGGCTGGGTGATGTGCGCCTGGTGAAACGGCTCAAGGCCGACCGCCGCCCGATCCACGACCGCAAGATGACCCCCTTCCTCGGGGAACGCGCCGGCACCTGGCTGGTGGTCAAAGCGGTGCGGCAGGGGGCCCTGGCCGCCCAACTCGCCGCCGAGGTCGACGCCGCCGCCCGCTGGGGGCTGGCCGTGGACGACCCGCTCGGCAGCGACGGACGCCACGCCTGGGTGGTGCGCCGGTTCGTCGACGGCCGCACCCTGTCGGGGCTGCGGGCCCGTCCGGACTTCGCCGAGAACCGCGCAACCCTGGCCCGGATGCTGCTGGAACGGATCGCCGACGTGCACGCCGCCGGTGGCCACCACGGCGACATCAAACCGTCCAATGTGCTGGTCACCCCCGACCTGACGGTGCAGTTGATCGACTTCGAATCGGCCAACACCGGCCAGGCCCAGGCCGACATTCGCCACCTCACCCCCGAGTTCGCCGCCCCCGAGCACTTCGACCTCGACCTGACCGTGGGGCAACCGGCCGACATCTTCTCCTGGGGCCTGACCGTGGCCGACATGTACGCCCCCGGTCACCACCCCTTCCTGCCCGGCAGTTTCAGCACCGAACGACTCACCCGGGCCCTCACCACGGGCGGTCGCACCCCCGACCTGTCGGCGATCGACGACCACACCCTGCGCACCGCGGTGGCAGCCGCGCTCCGGTTGACCCCGGCCGCCCGGCCGAGCGCCGCGGCCCTGGTGCGCACCATGGACCGGCACCGGCCGACCCCGAACCCACCCACCCTGACCATGCAACCCGGGCTGGGCACCGCCACCACGGTGGTGGCCGCACCGGTCGGGGCGACCCGGTTCGACAGCACCCCGGCGCCGGCTCCGGTGACCGAAGCGGGCCTGCCGCGGTCGTTCTTCACCCTGGCCTTCGGTGCGGCCGGGTACCCCGGACGCCGGCGGCTGACCTGGCAGTTGGTCGCCGCCTACGGGCTGCTCGGGGTCGTGGCAGGGTTCCTGACCGCCCTGGTGGTGTTCGTGTTGGCCTCGGCGGTGGGGGTGTGGTTGCAACCATGAGCAGGTATTGGGGCCAACTGGCCAAGGGGCGCGACGAAGCCGAGGCCCGGGCACAACGCAGCCGGGCCGCCGACCGGCGGCGTACCTGGTTGATCTGGTACACGGCTTGGACGATCGTGTTCCTGCTGATGTTCATCGCGATCGGCTGACCCATGGCACCACGCATCACACGGGGCCGGGTGCTGTGCCCGCAATGCGCCACCCACTACCGGCGCAGCCAGATCATCGACACCGACGAACACGGCCGCCGCTGGCGGCCACCACCGGCCGGGGTCGCCGGCACCCTGCGCGAGATCCTCGCCGCGGTGACCCGCGACCGGCAGTGGTTCGCCGACCGGGACCGTCGCGACGGCCTGGCCCGGGACCGGGCCGGGGTGATCGCCCGGTGTCCGCGGGGGCACCCCCTGCCGGCCGGGTTCGTCGACCGTCCGACCGTGGTGATCGGTCTGATCGGGCCCACCGCGGTGTCCAAGAGCACCTACCTGGGGGTGCTGGTGCACCGGCTGGTCAACCATGCCGACCTGCGGGGGCTCGACCTGGCCTTCTCCCTGGACGACCTGCGCTCCCGCGACATGTTCACCTGGCTCTACAACGTCCCCCTGGAACAGAGCCGCCCACCCGAACCGACCCCCGCCCACGAACCGCGCGACCCCCTGGTGGTGCGGATGCAGGGTCGGGGGCGGGACGTGAACCTGTTCTTCTTCGACGCCGCCGGCGAATCCCAGGCCCGGCACCGCGACAACGCCCACCTGAACACCTTCCTCACCGTGATGGACGCGGCCCTGGTGTTCTGGACCCCGGCCGCCCTCGACCTGCCGCCGGCCCTGCAACTACCGCCGGGCACCGAACCGGGAGTGGCCCCCGGCCCGCACCGGGTGATCCAGGTGATCACCACCGTCACGGCGAACCGGGCCGTCGACCGGGGCCGCCGCGACATCCCGGTGGCCGGGGTGCTGGCCAAATGCGACGAGATCACCGGCCTGCTCACCGACACCGACGGCAACCCGCTGGGCGAACTCGACCTGGACGAACGGTTCGCCGCCGACCCCCGAGCCGCCCTCGATGCCCAGGGGGAGGTGCCGTACCGGATCACCGACACCTTCGCCCCCGGCATCATCCAGGCGGTGGAATCCTTCAGCGGCCGACGCAGCTTCCACGCCGTGTCGGCCACCGGGCACCAACCCAACCCCGATCAGCGCTTCCCCCGCATCCGCCCGGTGCGGGTGCACGAACCGCTGCTCGCGGTGCTGGACGGCCTGGGCCTGCTGGAACAGGACTCGCGATGAGCCGGTGCGAGCAACTGATCCTCGGCTGGTCACAGGAGAACCTGCTGCGCACCGACGGTTTCGGCCCGATCGCCGCCTCCTCGGGCTGGCCGCTGCACCCGGGGGACCGCACCGCCGGGCTGGGGGAGTGGGCCGGCTTTCTGCCCGAGGGCAGCTCCTCGCGGATCGCCGATGGTGAATCGGCACCCTTCTGCGCCGCCTACACCCCGGTGCACCCCGGCACCGGAGCCCTGCCCGGCGGGGCGCTGCTGCTGAGCAAGGTGTACCTGACCCGGGCCGATCGGCCCGGCCAGTACTACGTCCACGCCCTGTGGGACCCGGAGGGACGACTCACCCCGGCCGACCTGGCCGGCGCCTACCGGGGCGGACTGCTGCTCAGTGAGGACACCACCCCGCCGACCGGGGAACTGCCGACCATCGAGGTGCCCTCCGAACCCGTCGACCCGCCCGGAGCGGTCGGCGACGAGGAGATCACCCTGATCGGGCACCTGGTGCACGCCTGGTTGTCGCACTACCGACTGATCGTCGACATCGGGCAACGTGAACCGGTGGTCACCCTCGACCATCTGAGCCGGTTGCTGCCGGCGGGGGTGGCCCGCGAGATGGCGATGACCACCTTCCTGGGGCGGCAGGACCCGGCCCCGGCCACCTTGGCGTTCGCGGTCTTCCCGTTCTCGCCGGCTGCGGTCGGCTGGGCCGAACTGGTGGCCGACCGGCGCCACGACGACCTCGGCCGGGCGGTGCTCGCCGGTGGTGCCCAGGTCTTGGACCCGTCCCGGCTGCGGGCCTGGGCACAGTTGCGCGACACCGACCTGAGCGCGTTTCGGCGCGGCCCCGGCTCCGGCCGGGAACGAGCCGCGGCCCAGGCCGAGGTGGTCGACCTCCTCGGCGACCGGGAGGTGCTCGAAACCCTGCTGCCGGCGCTGCTGGCCGAACCCGGTCGGCCGGTGATCGCGGTGACCCGGATCGCCGAACTGGCCGCCGCCGGCACCATCGACCTGGCCGACTTCGACTGGGCGGTCGGCACCGAATCATGGTCCCGGCTGTCGCAGCACCTGGTCGGGGTGTGGTTGGCCGGGGCCCGCCGACCCTCCGGACACATCGTCCGTCAGGCCCAACTCGCCCCGGACCGGTTCGCCGCCGCGGTCGAGAAAGGTATCACCGGAGCCGCAGCCCCCGACGTGGAAGACCTGGTGGACGTCCTGCAGCGCTGGCCCGACCAACACATCGAAGCCCTGCTGACCGCCCTCGCCCGGGTGCCACTGCCCACCGGTGTACTGCTCGCCGCGGTACTCGACCGCCCCGAACCCGTGCTGCGCCGGGTGCTGCGCAGCCACTGGCCCCAGTTGGCCGAACAAGCAGACCTGCGCCCGCTGGCCACCTTGCTGCGCCCGACGGGCGGACGGTTGTTCGACCGGCGCTGACCAGCCCGGTCAGGAGATCAACGTGTTGAGACGGGTGTCGAACTCGTCATCGGTGAGCCAATCCCGGGGGTCCACGCTGCTGCGGCGGGCGTGCAGCACTGCTCGTTGATGGTCGGTCAGATCGATCACGCCGAGACGCCTCGTCGAGGCGTACTCGATCAGCTCATCGAGCTCATCGGCATCGAGCTCATCGATGCGCGCCAGGAGATTCGGGTGAACCATGGATTCACCCTACTCGACCGAGCCCGGTGAGCCCCTGTCCGCGGCCGTTCGATCGGCTCCGAACGACGAAAAGTGGGCGGTCCGCGGCGTGGTGCCGCAGACCGCCCACGATCTCCCGCGGGAGTGGCTCAGCAGTCGAAGTAGAGCTCGAACTCGTGCGGGTGCGGACGCTGCCGCAGCGAATCGATCTCCTCGTTCTTCAGGTCGATCCAGGTTTCCAGCAGGTCGGCGGTGAACACGTCCCCGACCTGCAGGAAGTCGTTGTCCTCCTCCAACGCGTTCAGGGCGTCGGTCAGGTCGGCCGGCACGGTGGCGATGTCGGCGTGTTCCTCCGGCGGCAGCTCGTAGAGGTCCTTGTCGATCGGGGCCGGCGGCTCGATCCGGTTCTGGATGCCGTCCAGACCGGCCAGCAGCATCGCCGAGAACGCCAGGTAGGGGTTCGCCGACGGGTCGGGGATGCGGAACTCGATGCGCTTCGCCTTCGGCGATGTACCCGCGATCGGGATACGGATGCACGCCGAACGGTTACGCGCCGAGTACACCAGGTTCACGGGTGCCTCGTAGCCGGGCACGAGACGGTGGTAGCTGTTGACCGTCGGGTTCGTGAACGCCAGCACCGCGGGGGCGTGCTCCAGAAGGCCGCCGATGTACCAGCGGGCGAGGTCGGACAGACCGCCGTAGCCCGACTCGTCGTAGAACAGCGGCTTGCC
>JAAYAO010000470.1 GCA_012719335.1 Propionibacterium sp.
CCGGCCCGGATCTGCCCCTTCATCCGGGGCGCCCGTTTGGCCAGGCTGAGCTTGGAGGCGTCCAGCACCCCGAGTGCGATCAGGAAGGCGGCGTAGCTGAAGGCGTTCAGCAGGATGGCCCAGCCCGAGCCCCACCGGTGGATGATCACGCCGGCGATCGCGGGGCCGATCAACCGGGCGAGGTGGAAGCTCACCGAGTTGAGTGCGACCGCATTGGCCAACAGAGCGGGCTTGACCAGTTCGGAGACGAAGGACTGCCGGGCGGGCATGTCCAGGGCCGAGCCGACGCCGAAGATCAACGCCAGCGCGTAGACGTGCCACACCTCGGCATGCCCGAGCAGGGTGATCAGGCCCAGGGCGAGGGCGCACAGCGCCATCCAGGCCTGGGTGAGCCGCAGCACCACCCGTTTGTCGAAGCGGTCGGCCAACACCCCGCCGTAGGGCGACAACACCAGGGCGGGCGCGAATTGCAGGGCGGTGGTGATACCCACCGCGACCGCGGAGCCCCCGGACAGTTCGAGCACCAGCCAGTCCTGGGCGACCCGCATCAACCACGTGCCGATGTTCGACAACAGCGCACCGGTGAAGTAGGTGCGGTAGTTGTAGTCCCTCAGGGCTGCGAAGGTGGCGGCCAATGTTCTCCGATCCAAGCGTCGACCTACTGCTTATCACGCCAACTCGGCAGCGGGCAGGTAGTTCCGTCGTGTGCGAGGACCATTGCCGGCACGCGATGGCGGAGTTGTTTCTCCCGGCTCCGCCCCACTCTCCGTGAACGCAACCGAAAAGTGCGTTTGCACAGGGAGGAATACCCTGCGCAAACGCACCGTTCGGTTGCGGTAAGCGGCCTCGGCCGCCCGCGGTCAGGACAACAGCGGCGAGAACACACCCTGGACGAAGTAGAAGACGAACAGGATGGCCACCACGTACATCAGCGGGTGCACCTTCGATGCCTTGCCGCGGACGACCTTCAGCACCACGTACAGGATGAAGCCGGCGCCGATGCCGACGGTGATCGAGTAGGCGAAGGGCATCATCACGATGGTCAGGAAGGCCGGCAGCGCATCCTCCAGCTCGTCCCAGTTGATCGAGGTGACCTGCGACATCATCAGGAAGCCGACGAAGACCAGCACCGGGGCGACCGCCTCGGAGGGGACGATGTTGACCAGCGGCGAGAAGAAGATCGCCAGCAGGAATCCGATGCCGGTGATCACCGAGGCGATACCGGTGCGGGCACCGGCGGCGACACCGGAGGCCGATTCCACGTAGGCGGTGTTGGACGACACCGAGCCGAGGCCACCGGCGGCGGCCGACAGTGAGTCGACCATCAGGATCGAGCCCAGGTGCGGCGGGTTGCCCTCCTTGTCGAGCAGGTCACCCTCGGCGCCGACCGCGACGACGGTGCCCATCGTGTCGAAGAAGTCGGCCAGCAGCAGCGCGAAGATCAGCATCGCGATGCCGATCGCGGTGACGTTCTCCTGACTGAAGGCGCCGAACATGTCGACGCGGCCGAGCAGGGTGAAGTCGGGCAGGGCGATCACCGAGTCGGTGGCCGGGACGTTCAGCGACCAGCCGGTCGGGTTCGTCCCGTCCGGGGCCATCGGGCCGATCTTGCGAACGGCTTCGATGATCGCGGCCAGGGCGGTGGCCACGATCACCGAGATCAGCAGCGCACCCTTGACGTTGCGTGCGTACAGCACGGTGACCAGCAGCAGGCCGATCACGAAGACCAGCATCGGCCAACCGATCAGCGACCCGCTGATGCCGAACTCGACCGGAACCGAGCTGCCGGCCGGCTTGCGAACGATGCCGGCATTGATCAAGCCGACGAAGGTGATGAACAGGCCGATGCCGACCGCGATGGCGGTGCGCAGGGTGGGCGGCACGGCACGGAACACCGCGGTACGGAAACCGGTGAGCACCAGCAGGGCGATGATGATGCCCTCCCAGACCACCAGGCCCATCGCCTGCGGCCAGGTCATCTGCGGGGCGATCACGTAGGCGAGCAGGGCATTCAGCCCGAGGCCCGCGGCGATACCGAGCGGGTAGCGGGCCACCACGCCCATCAGCAGGGTCATCACCCCGGCGATCAGGGCGGTGGCGGCGGCCACCATCGCGATCGAGGTACCCACGTTGGCGCCGATCACCTCACCCGAGGCGTCCAGGTACGGCTGCCCGGAGATCAGGTTGCCGTCCTTGTCGGGTGCGGTGCCGATGATCAGCGGGTTCAGGGCGATGATGTAGGCCATCGCCAGGAAGGTGACCAGGCCGCCGCGTACTTCGCGGCCGGGGTTGGACCCACGTCGGGTGATCTCGAACCAGCGGTCGAGGGGACCGGTGGCGGATTTCTCGGTGTCTACCGTGCTCATGGGCGTCATCGTAGGGCTGTTCGAGGTGTGCTCCGAACCGGGCTCACCATCGTTACCCAGGCGTTGCCGCCCGGCGGGTGCGATCGGTTCAGTCCCAGGGAACGACGTCGAACTCGATGGTGTCCCACACCGCGGGCGGACGTTCGGCGATGCGCGACTCGGCGACCGCATCGGAGTGGCCACCGCAGCCGTGGTTCAGATGCACCACCCGGCCGTCGGACGGCGAATGGTGGTTGGCGCAGACCCCGAACAATCGACCGAGGGTTCCGGACAGCCGGATGAAGTAGCCGCAACTGACACAGTCCCCCGGCGCCTGCCGGGACATTTCGTTGTCGGGGCCACCGTCCCCGTCCAGCCACCGTTCGGCGGCCTCGTCGCGTCCCTCGACCGACAGCAGCCGGTTGCGGCCCAGCCCGAGTTCGGCCACCAGGGCGCGGGTGATGCTCGCATCGGCAGGGTCGGCGTCGGCCGCATCGTCGGCTCCACCGGTGTAGCCCGGCACCAGCCGGGGGTCGTTGTCGGGGGTGGGGGCGACCAGACCGGGGGCGATATCGCCGGGTTCGACCCGGTCGGCATAGGGCACCCAGTCGGGCGCGGTCAGCGCGTCCGGGCCGGGCAGAACGACCACCTCACTGACCGTGGCGTACTTGGCGCGGGCGGCCCGGGTCACGGTGACCGACCACTGCCAGCCCCGGTAGGCCCGGTGGGTCGCGGCGAACCGGTGGGTGACCACCCGAACGTCCTCGGCAACACAGCCGAAGTACTCCCCGATCGGTTCGAGGGCCACCTCGGCGGCGGCTTCACGGGCCAGGTCGACCGCCTCGGCACAGATCTTGTCGAGTTCGACGCGACTGCGGCGGGCGGGGGTCGCTTCGGTGGGCTGTTCGGTGGTTTCGGTCACGTCTACAATTCCAGTTCGTCGGCCACGGCACGCAGTACCGAAGCCACTTTCTTGGCATGTCGACCATCGGGGTGGCGACCATGGCGGTAGCCGTTGCCCAGACCGTCCAACATCTTGATCAGGTCCTCCACGATAACCGCCATCTCCTGCGGCTTCTTGCGCTGGGCCTTCGACAGCGACGGCGGGGCGTCGATCAGTTGGACGTGCAGGGCCTGTTCACCCTTGCGTCCCTCGATCACCCCGAACTCGACACGCTGACCCGGTTTGAGCGAGGAGACCCCGGGGGGCAGCGCATTGGCCCGGACGAAGACGTCGCCGCCGTCGTCCTTGGCCACAAAACCGAAACCCTTCTCGGCGTCGTAGAAGCGCACCTTGCCAGTCGGCACGTCAACCTCACTCGTGAAATAGGCATGTGACCCTCCGGGTGGAGGGTGGGATCAACAGCCAAGCTTATCGACTTCGACCAACCGCGGCGAGGGCCTTTCCGTCCGTGGGCGTTCCGGACGCACTCGGCGCACCCGGCCCCTCAACGGGAGCCGTTCGGGAACCTCTCGCCAGTGGGCGTCCGGGCAAGCGGGACGAGCGTGGACGTCCGCGCCGTGGCGGACCCCGGCGCCGGCCACGGTGAACGCCGGGTCGCCCGTTCGGGCCTACACTGATCGGGTGGCGACTTGGGAGGACGGGCCGGAATACGCCCCACACGAACCCCCGGCGCACTTTGCTGCCCCCGAAACCGCGCCGTTGTCGACGGCCGATCCCCGGCCGAATCTGTCGGCGGGGGCGCCGACACAACCTCCGCGGGATTTCGCCGCCCCCAGCGCCGCACCCCTGGCGCAGATCGGCACCGGGCCGGGCTCCCATGCCCGCAACCCGGCCCAGCCCTTCGCGGTCGCGGCGGCGACGATGACCGACGGCACCTCGGCGTGGGGGGCGGCTCATTCGATGCGCAATGCCGAACCCGCTGCCGAGCAGTGGGCGCCGCCCCAGGGTGCCCCGGCCGTGGCCACCGGGGCCTCGGGACGGGCCGGCTCGGACGGCGGCCGTGACCCGTTGCGCCCGATCAACCTCGGCACCGCTCCGACCGCCACCGTCGAGCAGAGCCGGTGGGCGCCACCGGCGGACCCGGTGAGCGGATCCGCCGGGCCCCCGGCTCCGGGACCCCACGGACCGGGCGTCA
>JAAYAO010000471.1 GCA_012719335.1 Propionibacterium sp.
GATCCGTCCTACAACAACATCGCCGACTTCGCCGACATCCCGCTCGCCGACACCTTCCGCACCATCCCCGCCCCCAGCGGTGAGGTGTCGGTGGCCCTGCTGAACTGCCTCAAGGACCGCGCCGCCTGCACCCCCTGACACCGCCACCGAACGCCGGGCCCCCGGCGTCGGTTGAGCAGCTCGCGCAGCGAGCGTCCGTCGAAACCAGCCGGTGCTGACGATTGGGGTCTCACCGGCCAGTGGGCACTTCGAGGTCGGGGACGATCCGGCCTCGGCGTGGGGTGAGCAGTTCGCGCTGCGGGTACCGGGCTGCGGGACGCTGGTTGAGCAGCTCGCGCAGCGAGCGTCCGTCGAAACCCGTCCCGGCTCAGGACAACGGGCCCACCGGACCGGCCTCGGTCGGGGTGGGCTCCTCCTTCGGTTCGGCCCCGGTCAGGTCGCCGATCTGGTTCATCAGGTGGTAGACCACGATCGCGGCGATCGAGCCGAGCGCGATGCCGGTCAAGGTGATCGACCCGAAGGTGACGGTGAAGTTGGCGATGCCGGTGATCAGCGCAATGCCGGCGGTCATCTGGTTCTTCGGACGGGCGAAGTCGACCTTGTTCTCGACCCACATCCGCACACCGATGATGCCGATCAGGCCGTACAGGGCCACGGTCACCCCACCCAGCACCCCTTGCGGGACGGTGTTCAGCAGGGCTCCGAACTTCGGTGACAGCGACAGCAACACCGCCACCAGACCGGCCACCCAGTAGGCGGCGGTCGAGTACACCCGGGTCGCGGCCATCACACCGATGTTCTCGCCGTAGGTGGTGGTGGGGGAGCCGCCGCCCACCGCCGACAGCATGGTCGCCGCGCCGTCGGCGAACAGAGCCTTACCCATGTACGGGTTCATGTCCTCGCCGGTCATCTGCGCGACCGATTTCACGTGCCCGACGTTCTCGGCGATCAGGACGAACACCACCGGCAGGAACATCGGGATCAGGCCCCACTCGAAACTGGGGGTGTGGAAGGGCGGCAGGCCGAACCAGGACGCTTCACGCACCGGCGCGAAGTCGATCTCACCCCGGAGCAGGGCGAAGACATAACCCACCACGACACCGAGCAGAATCGACACCCGGCCCAGCAGGCCGCGGAACAGCACCATGCACAGAATCACCGCCAGCAGGGTGACGAGGCCGGTGAGCGGGGAGACGAAGAAGTTGTCCCGGGCGGCCGGGGCCAGGTTGAAACCGATCAGCGCCACGATGGCGCCCATCACCACCGGCGGCATCAGCGCGTCGATCCACCCGGTGCCGGACTTGGTGACGATCAGGCCGACGATGGCCAGCAGCGCGCCGGTGATCAGCACCCCACCCAGGGCGGCGCTCATCGAGGAGGCGCTGGCCGCGGTGATCGGGGCGATGAACGCGAAGGACGATCCCAGGTAGCTGGGCACCCGGTTGTGGGTGATCAGCAGGAACAGCATCGTGCCGATACCGCTGAACAGCAGGGTGGTGGTGGGCGGGAACCCGGTCAGCAGCGGCACGAGGAAGGTGGCGCCGAACATCGCGACCACGTGCTGGGCGCCGAGCCCGATCGTGACCGGCCAGGCCAGCCGCTCCTTGGGGCCGACGATGCTGCCCGGGGCGACGGTGCGACCGTTGCCGTGCAGCCGCCAACGGAAGAATCCCGGATCGTCGTCGGTCTCGGGTCGGTTCTGCTCGGCCATGGTGCTCCCTGCTGTTGTTTTGCCGCAGCACAGCATGCCATGAGGGGGCGGTTCCGGTCGTGCGGGCACGTTGATTGAGCTCTGCGCGGAGCGGGGTTGGCGAAGCCTTCGCCTGTGTGCCCGTGCTGCGAGGTCGCGTGGTTTCGACTCGGACGCTGCGCGTCCGGTTCAACCGACGTGGTGGGGACTGTGGCAGGACGTTGGTTGAGCAGGTTCGCGCGTGCGTGAACCGTGTGGAAGCCATCCTGCGGCGCGTGGTCAGGCGGGTTTGCGGGCGTGGACCGATTCGAGGATGCCGAAGGCTCGGGTGTGGGTGGCTTCGATGGTGACGTTGCGGCTGCGCAGCAGGTGCAGGGGGCGGCGGGTCCAGTGTTCGCCGTTCAACGGGACGGTGATCGCGTCCGCGAGACGTTGCAGCCAACGCAGGGGCCGGGGGCGGGCCCGGACGTGGTCGGACAGCAGCAGGTCTCCGCCGGGCTTCAACACCCGCAGCATCTCGTCCAGCACCACCTGTTCGTCACCGACCCCGCACAGCGCGAAGGTGCACACCACCGCGTCGAAGGTGTCGTCCGGGTGGGGCAGCGACATGGCATCGCCGACGGTGAGCTTCAGCCGGCGGCCGATCCGGTCGGCCCGGCGCTGGGCGTGCGCGGCCATCCGGGGGTTCAGTTCCAGGCCGGTGATCTGCACGTCGGCGGGGTAGTGGGTCAGATTCAGGCCGGTGCCGATCGCCACCTCGAGGGTGCGGCCGTGCGCGCGGCGGCACACCCAGCGTCGCCCGTGCCGCAGGAAGGGACGATCCAGCACCAGCATCCCCAGGTCGTAACCGGAGATGCGTGCGGGCAGGGGCAGGTTGGCCATGATGGGCGTCGATTCAGTGGGAGTAGCGGTCGAGCAGCCGTTCCACGGCGGTGCGCAGTTCGGCCAGGCGGGCGGTTTGTCGTTGCCGGGTTGCGGCCGGATCGTCGCCGGCCGCACAGGTCAGTTCCAAGTAGCACTTGAGTTTCGGCTCGGTGCCGGACGGCCGCAGCACCACCCGCAGGCCGCGTCCGGCCCACTGCACCGCATCGGTGGGCGGCAGGTCACCACCCTCGGCCAGATCGGTGACCGTGATCACCTCACCCAACAATCCCACCGGTGGCTTGCTGCGGGCCTGCTGCATCAGGTGTTCCAGTTCGGCCTGCTCAGCCACCCGCAGGGCCACCTGGTCGGTCAGGTGCAGGCCGTGGCTGCGCGCGATCTCGTCCAGGCGGGTCGCCAACGATTCGCCCCTCGCGGTCAACTCGCAGACCAGGGACAACAACCGCAGGGCAGCGGTGAGCCCGTCCTTGTCGGCGACCGCCTCGGGGTCACTGCAGTAGCCGATCGCCTCCTCGTACCCGAACATCAGCCCGGGGGCCCGGGAAATCCACTTGAAACCGGTCAGGGTGGTTTCGTACCGCTGCCCGTGCGCGGCGGCGATCTTCGCCAGCAGGGTGGACGACACCACCGTGGTGGCGCAGGTGCCGGTGGCCCCGTGACGCAGCATGTCATCGGCCAGCAGCCAACCGACCTCGTCCCCGGTCAACCGGCGCCAACCGTCCACGGTGGGGATCGCCACCGCGACCCGGTCGGCGTCGGGGTCGTTGGCCACGATCAGATGGGCGCCGACCCGGGCGGCGTGGGCGAAGGCCAGATCGAGGGCGCCGGGTTCCTCCGGGTTGGGGAAGGTGACGGTGGAGAAGGCCGGGTCGGGTTCGGCCTGGGCGGGCACCACGTGCGGGGCGGTGAACCCGGCGCGGGTCGCCAACTCGGTGATGTACCGGGTGCCGACCCCGTGCAAGGGGGTGTAGACCCAGCGCAATTCCCGTGCGGGTGGACGAGCCACCGTCACCGCCCGGGCCAGGTAGGCCTCGATCAGGTCCGGGCCGGCGACCCGGTAGGTGTCGGCCCGCGGCACCCGATCGAGCCCGACGGTCGCCACCTGGGCGATCCGCCGCGCGATCTGCTCATCGGTGGGCGGAATGATCTGGATGCCGTCGCCGAGGTACACCTTGTACCCGTTGTCCGCGGCCGGATTGTGCGACGCGGTGACCACCACCCCGGCCACCGCACCCAGGTGTTTGATGCCGAACGCCACCACCGGGGTGGGCACCGGTTCGTCGATCAACACCGCATCGAAACCGATCCCGGCCAACACCTCGACGGTGTCGCGGGCGAAGACGTCGGAGTTGTACCGGGCGTCGTACCCGACCAGCACCAGCCCGCCGGTGGCGCCGATGTCCTGCAGGTGGGCACCCAACCCGGCCGCGGCCCGGGTCACCACCACCCGGTTCATCCGGGACGGGCCCGGGCCCAGCGCGGCCCGCAGGCCGGCGGTGCCGAACTCCAACGGCCCGGCGAAACAGGACGACAACTCCTCGATCGCCGCATCGTCGCCGCGACGGGCCCGGGTGAGCAGTTCGCCGGTGGCGGCGGCGGTGATCGGGTCGGGGTCCTGGGCGATCCAGGCCTCGACCTCCTCGGCCAATTCCTCCGGCAGCCGGGTCATCACAACCGCTCCACGATCGCGCCGAGCAATTCGGCCAGCCGGCCCTCGGCGGCTCGTCCGGCGGCCAACACCTCGGCATGGGACAGCGGCTCGTCCGATACCCCGGCGGCCAGGTTCGTCACCAGTGACAGGCCGAGGATCTCCAGCCCCGCGGCGCGGGCGGCGATCGCCTCCAGGGTGGTGGACATGCCGACCAGGGTGGCGCCCAGGATGCCCGCCATCCGCACCTCGGCGGGGGTTTCGTACTGCGGCCCGGGGAACTGGGCGTACACCCCCTCGCCCAGGTCGGGGGCGACCTCGCGGGCCAGGGCTCGCAACCGCGGCGAATACACCTGGGACATGTCGACGAACTCCGGCCCCCGCAGCGGGGTCGCGCCGGTGAGGTTGATGTGGTCGGCGATCAACACCGGGGTGCCGGGTGGCACGGTCGGGTCGAGGCCTCCGCAGCCGTTGGTCAACACCAGGGTGTGCGCCCCGGCCGCGGCGGCAGTGCGCACCCCGTGCGCGACCGCGTCCACCCCATGACCCTCGTAGTAATGGGTGCGGGCCCCGAACACCCCGACCGTCCGGCCCGCGGCGGTGCGGAAGATGCGGATCTCGGCGCGGTGCCCACTGACCACCGGGGGACGGAAACCGGGCAGCTCGGCGGCCGCAACCACGGCCAGCTCCTCACCCAACCGGTCGGCGGCCGCACCCCAGCCTGACCCCAACACCATCGCGATGTCGAGGTTCTCAATGCCCGTGCGGTTGCGCAACTCGGCTGCGGCAGCGGCGGCCAGATCAGTCATGGGGTCAGTCTTCCATGGCCTCGCCCTCGGCGATGTACCGATGACGCAACCGTCGGTCCTGCCGGGTCGTGTCGATCACCAACCAGCCGAACAACACCGCTATCCCGGCCCAGCCCAGACCCGAGGCCACCCCCTCGGCGGTGCGCCACCCCAGCAACTCGGCACCCAGCACCAGCACCACCGACACGGTCACCAGCAGCCCCGCCACCGCGGCGCAGAGCCGGAAACTGCGCCGCCGCCAGGCCCGCCGTTCCCAGGACATCTCGACGATCGCCACCAGGGCCGCCGCGGCGAAGGCGACCTGCGACAGCCCGAGCCGTAGTTGCTGTTCGGGGGTGCGTTCGGGCAGGCCGGTGAACGCCAACCACACCCCGACCACCACCAGGGCCCCGGCCACCAGGGCCGCGACCACCGCGGCCGGTCGCACACGCGGCATCTGAGAACCTCCCGAGTATTTCCGGCTCCAGTGTAAATCGGGGGCGCCCGGGCCGCCGATCTGGAAGGCTGGACGAACGTGCCCGACCGAAAGGACAACCTCCATGGCATCCCGCCCGACTCCCCGACACATCGTGCTCGCGGTGGCCCGCGCCGGCGCGCTCGGGGCGCTCACCCTGATCGACCCGAACCGGCTCAGCGGTGCCCGCAAGCACCTCTACTGGCTCGGCGCGGGAGCCCTCACCTCGGCCGAATCCCTGGCCGGTGACCAGGAGCAGATCCCCGGCACACGTCCGGCCCTGGCCGTCGGCATCACCGGCGCCACCTACGGTGCCCAGGACCTGCTGGCCCGCGGCGACAAGTGGACGATGGACTTTCTGGCCCGCCGCGGCGTGCGCCATCCACGCCGCTGGATGGCGGTGCTGACCGCGGTCGGTTCGCTGGCGATCACCCTGTTCGAGGCCCGCCGCGACTCGGCCCTGCAGGAGGCCCGCTACGTGTGGGACGGGCAGGACCCCGTCGCGGCCGAGCCGCTGCCCGAGGACGTCCGGGACATCGTGACCGGCCTGCTGGACACGGTGGACGGCTGGGGGGTGGCGGAACTGCGCGCCCAACTGGCCGATGCCCGCTGCCGGAACAGCAACGGGGTGATCGAGTTCGAGATCCCCGACGATGCCCCCACCCCGCTGCTGGAGAGCTACACCTTCCCCGCGACCGGCACCTTCGAACGCGACGGCCGCACCCACGTGATCATCCTGGACATCGACGAGGGCAAGCTCGCCTGGCTCTCCCAGCTCACCGAACCGAGCTGGGAGGACGGCGACCC
Source organism: Propionibacterium sp. (assembly GCA_012719335.1). Lineage (GTDB taxonomy): Bacteria > Actinomycetota > Actinomycetes > Propionibacteriales > Propionibacteriaceae > JAAYAO01. Next base: position 6,291 of record JAAYAO010000471.1, read on the forward strand.
GGAGCCGGATTGGTCCTGGCCGGCCGCGGCAACCCTTTCCTTCGCCGAGGGTTCGGCCTGACCGTCGCGCCGACGGCACTGCACCGTCCGCCTGTCGGGGCCCGAACCGGGCATGAAAGACTGCCGGTGTGACGCGCGTAGTGATCATCGGTGGTGGGCCAGGCGGCTATGAAGCTGCTCTGGTGGGCTCCCAGCTCGGCGGGGAGGTGGTGTTGATCGACTCGGACGGTATCGGCGGTTCGGCGGTGCTTTCCGACTGTGTCCCGTCCAAGACGTTGGTCGCGGTGGCCGACGCCAAGACCCGGGTGATTGAGGGCCACGAACTCGGGTTGCGGTTCGGCCCCGATGACGACCGCGAAGTGGTCGGGGTGGATCTGGCGGCGGTCAACGCCCGGATCAAGAACCTGGCCCTGGCCCAGTCGTCCGACATTCGCGAGAAGCTGATCGAGGAGGGTGTGCGCCTGGTTGACGGTCGCGGCCGCTTCGACGGCGAACACCGGGTGATCGCCACCACCGCCGACGGCACCGAGGAGGCCTTCGACGCCGACATCGCGCTGATCGCCACCGGGGCCCGTCCCCGGGTGATGCCGACCGCGGTGCCCGACGGTGAGCGGATTCTGGACTGGACCCAGGTGTACGACCTGGACGAACTGCCCGAGCGGCTGATCGTGGTCGGCTCCGGTGTCACCGGTGCCGAGTTCGCCGGCGCCTACGACGCCCTCGGGGTGGACGTGGTGTTGGTGTCCTCGCGCGACATGGTGCTGCCGGGGGAGGACCCCGACGCCGCCCGCGTGCTGCAGGACGTCTTCGAACGACAGGGCATGGAGATCCTGTCGAGGGCCCGGGCCGCCTCGGCGGTGCGCAACGGCGATCAGGTGACCGTGACCTGTGAGGACGGCCGCACCGTCACCGGATCACACGTGCTGATGGCGGTCGGTTCGATTCCCAACACCGCCGACCTGATGCTCGACGAGGCCGGGATCGCCACCGACGACCGCGGCTACGTGACCGTCGACAAGGTCTCGCGCACCTCGCGGCGCACCGTGTACGCCGCCGGTGACTGCACCGGGGTGCTGCCGCTGGCCTCGGTCGCGGCGATGCAGGGTCGGATCGCGATGTGGCATGCCCTGGGCGATGCGGTCGCACCATTGGACGTGTCCTCGGTGGCCGCGAACGTGTTCACCTCACCGCAGATCGCGACCGTGGGCGCCACCCAGGCGAAGGTCGACTCGGGGGAGGTGCGGGCGGTGTCGTACACGATGCCGCTGGAGACCAACGCCCGGGCCAAGATGATCGGGCTCGCCGACGGGTTCGTGAAGATCTTCTGCCTGCCGGCCACCGGCATCATCGTCGGCGGGGTGATCGTCGCCCCGCAGGCCTCGGAGCTGATTCACCCGCTGTCGATCGCGGTCGCCGAACGGATCACCGTCGATCAGCTCAGCCACGACTTCACGGTGTACCCGTCGCTGTCGGGGTCGATCGCCGAAGCTGCCCGCCGGATGCGTGGTCACGCCGATTTCGAGCTGGAGACCCACTGACCCACAGCCCTCCCGGGCAACCGAAAAGTGCTGATGCACGGGTCATCAACCTGCGCATCAGCACTTTGCGGTTGCCCGCGGTCGGCTAACTGACGTCCTCGGCGGGCGCCACCCAGCTGTTGCAATCACCGAGGGTTTCCGCGGTCAACCCCACACCGCCCCAATGCACGGTGGAGGTGGAGTCACCGTGCCTGGTGGAGGTGCTGTGACTGAGCAGTTCCAGCCAGATCTGCTGACGGTCCGCGGTGAAGTCGTAGCCCGGGGTGGTGCGCAGCGCCATCGACACCCAGCACTGATTCTGTAGTTCCAGCCGGCGCGAACCTTCCGGGTAGTTGGTCTGGTACTGCGCGACCAGCGCGTCCAACATCCCGGCGGAGTTCTGCACGTGGTGGTGGTACTCGTGGGTCACCACGCAGAAGTAGCTGACCCCCAGACCCATGGTGTCGATGGCGGTGACGTAATCGGCGATGAAGTCGGCGCCGATGTAGATGCTGTGATCGGCCGGACAGTAGAAGGCGCCCCCGGCGGTGCCGCAGGCGGTGGTCACCGACTCGGAGGGGAAAACCACGAAGTCCGGCGCCTCGAA
>JAAYAO010000472.1 GCA_012719335.1 Propionibacterium sp.
GACGGGGCGCCACCGTCCGGGCCGGGACAGCCTCGGCAGCCCCAGCCGCACGTCGCCGCGCCGATGGGCTACCCGCAGGGCGCCAGCCAACCGATCCCCCCGATCCAGATCCGCAATCTGGTCAAGCGCTTCGGTCAGGTCGCCGCGGTCGACGACGTGTCCTTCGACGTGCACCCCGGCCGGGTCACCGGCTTCCTCGGGCCGAACGGGGCCGGCAAGACCACCACGATGCGGGTGCTGGTCGGCTTGGCCGCCGCCCACGGCGGCACCGCCACCTTCGGCGGCACCCGATACGCCGATCTGCCGCAGCCCCAACGGATCGTCGGCACCGCGATCGAGGCGAACTTCCATCCCGGACGTTCCGGTCGCGACCATCTGCGGGTACTGGCCGCGACCTGCGGGGCGAGCGATCAGCGAGTGGACGAGCTGCTGCACCTGGTCGACCTGACCCCCGCCGCCAAGCGCCGCGCCGGCGGCTACTCGATGGGTATGCGGCAACGGTTGGCGCTGGCCGCTGCCCTGCTCGGTGATCCCGACTACCTGATCCTGGACGAACCGGCCAACGGCCTCGACCCGGAGGGCATCCGGTGGCTGCGCACCTTTCTGCGCGACTACGCCTCCCGGGGGCGGGTGGTGCTGGTCTCCTCGCACATGCTCGCCGAGATCGAAGCCACCGCCGACGACCTGGTGGTGATCGGCAGGGGCAAGGTGCGCTACCAGGGCAGCCTGGCCCAACTCGAACTCACCGACGCCGCCGTCCGGGTACGCACCGCCGACCCGGCCCGCACCGCCGCGGCACTGCGCCAACGCGGCTACCAGGTGCTCGACCACAACGACCGGTACGGCCCGTGCCTGCTGCTGTCGGGGGCCGACCCGAGACGGGTGGGCGACGAACTGTTCGCCGACGGCATCCCGGTGTGGGAGATCACCACCCAGAAGGTCGACCTGGAACAGAACTTCTTCCGGATGTTGGGGGCCCAGGCATGATCGGCGCACTGAAATCGGAATGGCTGAAGCTGGCCACCACCAAGATGATGTGGATCATGCTCGCCCTGGTGGTGCTGTTGATGCTCCTCGGGTCGGTGATGTTCGGCCTCTTCTTCCACTTCCTGAGCAATGAAATGGCCGCGGCCGGCGCGTCCGAGAGCATTTTCCACGACCCGGAGATCCCGCCGGTGCTGTGGACGGGCGGCCACACCATGGCCCGAATCCCCGCGCTGATCCTCGGCGCGATGGCAATGGGTGGTGAGTACCGGCACAAGACCCTGATCGACAGTTACCTGGCCGTACCCCGCCGATACACGGTGGTCGGCGCCAAGGCCCTGATGGTGTTCCTGGTGGGCCTGGTGATGGGTGCCCTGGGCAGCCTGGCCGGCTACCTGGCGTCCATGCCGTTCCTGCTGATGAACGACGCCCCGTTGCTGCTGGACGAGGGCAGCACCTGGCAGACCCTGGCGCTGAGCGCGCTGTCGATGGGTTTGTGGGCCCTGCTCGGGATGGGCTTCGGCATTCTGGTGCGCAA
>JAAYAO010000473.1 GCA_012719335.1 Propionibacterium sp.
ACGTCGGAGCGCTGGTGGTGGGCGACGGTCTCCTCGCCGGTGGTGACGTCGACGGTGCGCAGCGCCCGCGGCACGGTCGCGATCGGCTTCATCGCCGCGCGCACCCGCAGTACCTCACCGGTGCTCATGCCGCCCTCGGTGCCACCGGCGCGGTGCCCGGCCCGGCGGATGTCGCCGTCGGCGGTGACGATCTCGTCGTGTGCGGCCGATCCGCGGGAGCGGGCCAGGTCGAAGCCGTCCCCGACCTCGACGCCCTTGATCGCCTGGATGCCCATCAGTGCGTAGGCGAGTTTCGCGTCCAGCCGGCGGTCACCCATGGTGTGCGAGCCCAGGCCGGGGGGCAGCCCCCAGGCCAGCACCTCGACCACCCCACCGAGGGTGTCGCCGTCGCGGTGGCAGGCGTCGACCTCGGCGACCATCGCCGCCGAGGTGTCCGGGTCCGCACAGCGCAGCGGGTCGTTGTCGATCCGGGGCAGGTCGTCGATGGTCGGCAGAATGCCGGGGGTGGCCCGGACGGTGCCGAGTTCGACCACGTGGGACAGGATCCGCACCCCGAGGGCTTGTTCCAGGAAGGCCTTGGCCACGGTGCCCAGGGCGACTCGGGCGGCGGTTTCGCGGGCCGAGGCCCGTTCCAGGATCGGCCGGGCCTCGTCCCAGTCGTACTTCTGCATGCCGACCAGGTCGGCGTGCCCGGGTCGGGGCCGGGTGAGTTTGGCGTTGCGGGCCTGCCCCTCGAGTACCTCCGGGTCGACCGGGTCGGCCGACATCACGGTCTCCCACTTGGGCCACTCGGTGTTGCCGACCTCGATCGCGATCGGCGAGCCGAGCGTTTCGCCGTGCCGCAGACCACCGATGATCCGCACTTGATCGGCCTCGAACTTCATCCGGGCTCCCCGGCCGTAGCCGAGTCGTCGGCGGGCCAGGGCATCGGCGATATCGGACGAGGCCACCTGCACGTGGGCGGGCAGCCCCTCGATCATCGCCATCAGGGCAGGGCCGTGTGACTCCCCTGCGGTCATCCAACGCAACATGGGCGTCAGTCTCTCACGATCGGCCGGACGGCCGCGTCAGCGCTCACCGGAGGCGAGTGCCTGCTGCCCGGCGGCCAGCAACACCGCGGCCGGTACGTCCGATCCGGTCATACCGCGCACCTGGCGCACCGCTTGGCCGACCAGCAGGTCCAGTCCGCCCAGCACGGTGCGTCCGGCCGCTTCGGCGACCTCCACCAGTCGGGTCGGCCACGGCTCGTACAGGGCCTCGAACACCACGGCGGCGTGGTCGCTCACGGCTTCGGCGAAGTCGTCGGCGGCTCCCGAGGTCACGGTGGACACGCACACGTCGACATCGACCAAGGCGGCCGAGCTCCACTCGAGCGGTTGCAGGCTCACTTCGAGGGCGTCGGCGATCCGGGCCAGGTCGGCGATCCGGGACGCGGTGCGCACACTCACCGCCACCCGCCGCGCCCCCAGTGCGGCCAGCCCGACCAGGGACGAACGTGCGGTCGCCCCGCCACCGAGAATCAGCGCGCTGTCGATCTGCTCCACCCCGCGCCGGCTGAGCGCGTCGGTCAGGCCGAAGGCGTCGGTGTTGGTCACCATCCGCCGTCCGCTCTCGAAGATCATGGTGTTGCCGGCGCCGATCAGGCGGGCCACCTCGGACACCTCGTCGCCGACCCTCAGCGCCTCGACCTTCAACGGCATGGTCAGGCTGAGCCCCCGCCAGGTGTGGTCGAGACCGGCCACGAACTCGGCCAGCCCACCCTCGGTCACGTCGACCGCCTCGTACTGCCAGTCCAACCGCAGGTGGGCGTAGGCGGCCCGGTGCAGCACCGGGGACAGGGAATGGGCGATCGGGCTGCCCAGCACCGCGCAGCGTCGCATCAGCACCGCCCGGTGTTGGCCTGACACCAGGCCTGGAACTCGCGCACGTTCGCCTCGTGTTCCTCGTAGGTTTCGGCGAACTTGGTCTCACCGGTGTCCAGGTTCACCGTCACGAAGTACAGCCAGTCCCCGTCCTCGGGGGTTGCGGCCGCCTCGAGGGACGCCTGCCCGGGGGCGTTGATCGGGCCGGGCGGCAGGCCGGTGTGTACGTAGGTGTTGTACGGCGACTGGTTGGCGCGGTCCTCGTCGGTGGTGGTCACCCCGCCGCTCTTGCCGACCGCGTAGTGCACGGTGGAGTCCATCTGCAACGGCATGTCCTGTTCCAGCCGGTTGTAGATCACCCGCGACACCATCGAGCGGTATTCGGGCTGGTTCACCTCGGCCTCGATGATCGAGGCGACCGTGACCACGTCGTAGCCCTTCAGGTTCATGTCCTCGGCGATCGCGCCGAAGTCGATGTTCTGGGCGACAGTATCGAACTGGGTGGCCATTTTGGTCAGCAGCGGCAGCACCGGGTCGTCGGGGTCGAACTCGTAGGTGTTCGGGAACAGGAAGCCCTCGGGTTTGCCGTCGGCCATCTCGGACAGTTTGTAGGCCGCCGGGTCCGCCAGCACCGCCCGGTAATCGTCCACCGAGGCGCCGGTGGCCGCGGAGAGCACCTCCAACTGGGCATCCAGGGTGAGACCCTCGCGGATGGTGACCTTGGAGTAGGAGCGGTTCGCCGGGTCGAGCAGCATCTCGACCGCCTGGGCGGCCGGGATCTGTTTGCGCAGGGTGAACTTGCCGGGCTGAATCTTGGTGGCCTCGTCGTTGGCGGCCGCGGCGTTGGTGAAGGCGTCCACCGAACGCACCACGTCGGCGTCCTTGAGGATCGCACCGATGGTCGCCAGGTTCGCGCCCTCCGGGATGGTCACGTCGACCGGGTCTCCCCCGGGCCCGGGGTAGTCCTCGGCGCCGGTGGTGAAGCCCTGCCACCAGCCGGTGACGGTGTTGTAGGCGAACACACCACCACCGATCAGCACCCCGAGCGCCACCAACACGGCCACGGCGCTCTTGGCCTTGGCGATGCGTTCGCGTCGCTTGGTGTCTTCCTGTGGGTCGAGCATGCTCACGAGTGGTACCCCTCACCGTTCAACTCGGACGATGGTAACCGCCCGCTCGGCAGAATTTCCCCCGGCGGCGCGCCGGTGGCCTTCTCCCGTTCCAGCGCACCGTTCAGGATCTCGGCCGCCGCGGCCTGATCGATCACCGAACGCTGCCGTTTCGCCGACCG
>JAAYAO010000474.1 GCA_012719335.1 Propionibacterium sp.
CCTGCGCAACCAGATCGCGCCGGGCACCGAGGGCGGCTTCACCCGCCACTTCACCAAGGACGACGCCCCGGTGACCACGGTCTTCGAGGCCTCGGAGAACTACCAGGCCGCCGGTATCCCGCTGGTGGTGCTCGGTGGCACCGAGTACGGCTCCGGCTCCTCGCGGGACTGGGCCGCCAAGGGCACCGCTCTGCTCGGCGTCCGTGCGGTGATCACCGAATCGTTCGAGCGCATCCACCGCTCGAACCTGATCGGAATGGGTGTGCTGCCGCTGCAGTTCCCGGCCGGCGAGAACGCCGACTCGCTGGGGCTCGACGGCGAGGAGACCTTCTCGATCACCGGGGTCACCGCTCTCAACGAGGGCACCACCCCCAAGACGGTCAAGGTGGTCGCCACCAAGCCGTCCGGTGAGACCGTCGAGTTCGACGCGGTCGTGCGGATCGACACCCCCGGAGAGGCCGACTACTACCGCAACGGCGGCATCATGCAGTACGTGCTGCGCAATATCGCCAAGAAGGCCTGACCCACACCGGTCACCGCGAGCCCCCGTCCACACTTGCTGGACGGGGGCTCACGTGTTTTGCCGGGAGGTCACATTCACGCTGGTTTGGCCCTGACCCCCAACGCTGGTTGAGCCCTGACCGCTTGCGGTCAGGTGTCGAAACCTCGCGACCTGTTGTATGGACGCGACCGCGGTGATCACGCGTCCGCAACTCACTCCTGTGGGTGGGGAGTCGCGGTCGGGCAGCCTGGGTAGGCTGGTCGTCGTGGGGATCAAGATCTTGCCGTCGTTGTTGTCCGCCGACTTCGCCAACCTGCAGCGTGACATCGAGCAGGTTGGCAGTGCCGATGGGTTGCACGTGGACGTGATGGACAACCATTTCGTCCCGAACCTGACCCTGGGGTTGCCCGTGGTGGAGTCGATCCGGCGGGTCACCGACAAGTTCATCGACATGCACCTGATGATCGAGGACCCCGACCGGTGGGCCCCGGCCTATGCCGAGGCGGGCGCCGAGTCGGTGACCTTCCACGTCGAGGCCGCGCACGCCCCGGTGCGGTTGTCCCGCGAACTGCGGGCCCTGGGCGCCCGGGCCGGGATGGGACAGAAACCGGCGACCCCGATCGAACCGTACGAGGACCTCCTGCCCGAACTGGACACCCTGTTGCTGATGACCGTCGAACCGGGCTTCGGTGGTCAGGCCTTCCTCGAGGTGGTGCTGCCGAAGATCCGCCGCACCCGGGAGTTGCTGCGTCCGTACGGCACCGACATCTGGTTGCAGGTGGATGGCGGGATCTCCGAGAACACCATCGACATGGCCATCGATGCGGGAGCCGATGTGTTCGTGGCCGGGTCGGCGGTGTACCGTGCCGACGATCCCGATGCCATGGTGCGCTCCCTGCGCGCCCGTGGTGAGGGAGTCACCCATGAGCTCCGGGCAACCCCCTGGGCACAGCGAGCACTGTCGGCGGGAGACCAGGCCTGATGCAGTACGTATCGACCCGCGGCGGGGGAGAACCCCGCCGCTTCAGCGACATCCTGTTGGAGGGGTTGGCCCCCGACGGCGGGCTGTTCCTGCCGCAGCGCTACCCCCGGGCCGACCTGCCGGGTTGGCGGGCGGCCTGGCAGCAGGGTGGGTACCCGGCGCTGGCCACCGCGGTGCTCTCGGAGTTCATCGACGACATCCCGATCGACGACCTGGCCCGCCTGTGTCGCGACACCTACACCGAAGCGACCTACCGCGACGCCCGGATCGCCCCGCTCAGCCCACTGGGCGAGGACATGTACCTCCTGGGCCTGTCGAACGGTCCGACGCTGGCCTTCAAGGACATGGCGATGCAGTTGCTCGGCGCCCTGTTCGAGTACGAACTGGCCCGCCGCAACTCGCACCTGAACATCCTCGGCGCGACCAGCGGCGACACCGGTTCGGCAGCCGAGTACGCGATGCGCGGACGCACCGGGGTGCAGGTGTTCATGCTCAGCCCGGACGGCCGGATGAGCGCCTTCCAGCAGGCCCAGATGTTCTCCTTGGACGACCCGAACATCCACAACATCGCGATCCGGGGGGTGTTCGACGACTGTCAGGATCTGGTCAAGGGCATCTCCGCCGATCTGCGCTTCAAACGCGCCCATCACATCGGCACGGTGAACTCGATCAACTGGGCCCGGGTGGTGGCCCAGGTGGTGTACTACGTCGCCGGTTGGGTCCAGGCCACCGACTCCGACGACCAGCAGGTCACCTTCGCCGTCCCGACCGGCAACTTCGGCAACATTCTGGCCGGCCACATCGCCCGGCAGATGGGTCTGCCGGTGAAACGGCTGGTGTTGGCCACCAATGAGAACAACGTGCTGGACGAATTCTTCCGAACCGGCACCTACCGGCCCCGTCCGGCCAAGGAGACCCACGCCACCTCGAGCCCGTCGATGGACATCTCCCGAGCCAGCAACTTCGAGCGGTTCGTCGCCGACCTGTTGGGCCGCGACGCCGACGCGCTGCGGCAACTCTTCGACGAGGTACGCACCCACGGGTCGTTCGCGGTCGACGCCGAGCAACTGGCCCGCTGCCGCGACGAGTTCGGCTTCATCTCCGGTACCAGCACCCACGCCGACCGGGTGGCCACCATCGCCCGCGTCGACGCCGAGTACGGCCGGGTGATCGACCCGCACACCGCCGACGCGGTGTATGTCGCGGCCGACCACGTGGACGAGGGGGTGCCGATGATCGTCCTGGAGACCGCCCTGCCGGTGAAGTTCGCCGAAACGATCCACGAAGCCCTCGGTCGCGAACCCGAAATGCCCGACGACTACCGCGGCCTGGAAGACCTGCCGCGGCACGTCGATGTGCTCGACAACGACCTCGACGCACTGCGCGCCTACATCGAAGAACGCACCTGAGAATGCGGGCCGCCGGCTGACTGAGCCGACGCCCCACAATCCGACCGGACTGGTTTCGACTCGGTGCCGCAAGCGGCACCGGCTCAACCGACGCCCTGAGGCCGGGCACCCGGTGCGCTTCGTCAGCCTTCGCGGCGGCGGAGATAGCGCTCGAACTCGGCGGCGATCGCATCCCCGCTGGCTTCGGGCAACTCGGCCTCGTCCTGTTCCTCGGCCAGGGCGGCGACGTACTCCGAGATCGCCGGATCCGACTCGGCCACCTCGTTGGCGCTGCGCTCCCAGGCCCGGGCCAGCTCGGGCAGGTCGGCCATGTCGAGCTTCAGGCCGCTGATGTCCTCGACATGCTTCAACAGGGTCAGGGTGGCCTTCGGGTTGGGGGCCGAGGCGACATAGTGCGGCACCGACACCCAGGCCGACGCGACCGGCACCCCGGCGACCTCCAACCGGTGACTCAGAATGCCGGTGATGCCGGTGGGCCCCTCGTAGTTGGACGAGATCAGCCCGTGCTCGCGCTGCAGGGCCGGGTGGTGGGAGGTGACCGCCGACGGCAGCGGCCGGTTGTGCAGCACGTCGGCCAGCAGGGCGCCCAACACCACCGCCAGCTTCGGTTTCGCCGAGCCGACCAGTTCGGTGATCAGCCGGCAGAACCCGTCCCACCGGTAGGACGGCTCGGGCCCGGCGATCAGGATCACGTCCCGGCCGCCGATCCGGCACACCATCACCTCGGTGGTCGGCCAGGTGAACCGGGGTTCCCCCGCCTCGCGGGTGACCACCGGCCGGGTCACCTGGAAGTCGTAGAAATCGTCGGGATCGACGGCGAACACCTGTTCGGCGTGGTACGTCTCGGCCAGATGATCCAGGGCGTCGCTGGCGGCGGCGCCCGCGTCACTCCACCCACTGAACGCGGCCACCACGATCGGTTCGTGCAGTTCGCGCAGCACCGAGGAGGTATTCACCATGCCCGTCACTGTAGCCGCCGAAACCGAACCCGCGACCGGGTCGAGACGACCCTGCGGTTCGGACGTGGCAATCTCACGTCCCCGGGCTGCCTATCCTGTTCCAATGACCACTCAGCCCGTTGCCCCCGATCAGCTCACTGCGGTTGACCGTGCCCGCGCCCTGCGCGAGGCATTGACGAGCCGCGTCGTTGTCGCCGACGGGGCGATGGGCACCATGTTGCAGAACTACGACCTCGACCTGGACGAGTTCCGGGGCCTGGAGGGCTGCAACGAGATGCTCAGCCTGACCCGTCCCGACGTGATCGCCGAAATCCACGACGCCTACTTCACCGCCGGCGCCGACTGCGTCGAGACCAACACCTTCGGCACCAACCTGGCCGCCCTGAACGAGTACGGCATCGCCGACCAGCTCGCCGAACTGGCCGAAGCCGCCGCCCGGATCGCCCGCGAGGTCGCCGACAAGCACAGCACTCCGGAGCGTCCGCGCTGGGTGCTGGGGTCGGTCGGGCCCGGCACCAAACTGCCCACCCTGGGCCACGTCCGGTTCGCCCAACTGCGCGACGCCTTCGCCGAACAGGTCACCGCGATGCTGGCCGGCGGCATCGACGCCGTGCTGATCGAAACCAGCCAGGACCTGCTGCAGACCAAGGCCGCGGTGATCGGCGCCCAGCGCGCCCGCACCGCCGCCGGCCGCACCGAGGTGCCGATCATCGCCCAGGTCACCGTCGAAACCACCGGCACGATGCTGATGGGGTCGGAGATCGGTGCGGCGCTGACCACCCTGGAAAGCCTCGGCATCGACCTGATCGGGCTGAACTGCGCCACCGGCCCGGCCGAGATGGCCGAACACCTACGCCACCTGGCCCGCAACGCCCGGGTCGGGATCTCCTGCATGCCGAACGCCGGCCTGCCCGAACTGACCCCCCAGGGTGCCCGCTACCCACTGCAGGCCGAGGAGCTGGCCGACGCCCTGGAACGGTACGTCGACGACTTCGGTCTGGCCCTGGTCGGTGGCTGCTGCGGCACCACCCCCGAACACATCCGGCAACTGTCCGAGCGGGTGGGCGGCCGGCCGCTGGCCGCACGCACCCCGGCCCCGGTGGCGTCGGTGTCCTCGCTGTACCACGACGTGCCGCTCACCCAGGACACCTCCTATCTGTCCATCGGGGAACGCACCAACGCGAACGGGTCGAAGGCCTTCCGCGAGGCGATGCTCGCCGAGAACTGGGACGACTGTGTCGACATCGCCCGGGAACAAACCCGTGAGGGCGCCCACCTGATCGACCTGTGCGTCGACTACGTCGGCCGCGACGGCGCCGCCGACATGGACGAACTGGCCTTCCGGCTGGCCACCTCGTCCACCCTGCCGGTGGTGCTCGACTCCACCGAGCCCGACGTCCTGCAGGCCGGCCTGGAACGTCTCGCCGGTCGGTGCGTGATCAACTCGGTCAACTACGAGGACGGCGACGGCCCCGAATCGCGCTTCGCCCGGATCATGCCGATGGTGCGCGAACACGGGGCCGGGGTGGTCGCGCTGACCATCGACGAGGAGGGCCAGGCCCGCACCGCCGACTGGAAGGTGCGGGTCGCCGAACGCCTGATCGCCGACCTGACCGGCAACTGGGGGATGCGCGAATCCGACATCATCGTCGACTGCCTCACCTTCCCGATCGCCACCGGCCAGGAGGAAACCCGCCGCGACGGCATCGAAACCATCGAGGCGATCCGCCGGATCAAGGCGGCCCACCCCGAGGTGCACACCACCCTCGGCGTGTCCAACGTGTCCTTCGGGCTGAACCCGACCGCCCGTCGGGTGCTGAACTCTGTGTTCCTGCACGAGTGCGTCGAAGCCGGCCTCACCTCGGCGATCGTGCACACCGCGAAGATCCTGCCGATGAACCGGATCCCGGACGATCAGCGTCAGGTCGCCCTCGACCTGGTGTACGACCGGCGCGCCGACGACTACGACCCGCTGACCCGCTTCCTGGAGATGTTCGAGGGCGTCACCACCGCCGACGCGAAGGCCGAACGGGCCGCCGAACTGGCCGCCCTGCCGGTCGCCGAACGACTGCAGCGCCGAATCATCGACGGTGAGGCCAAGGGGTTGGAGGACGACCTCGCCGAGGCGCTCACCGACAAGGGTGCCCTGGCGATCGTGAACGACGACCTGCTGGCCGGCATGAAGGTGGTCGGCGAACTGTTCGGCTCCGGGCAGATGCAGTTGCCCTTCGTGCTGCAGTCGGCCGAGGTGATGAAGCAGGCGGTGGCCTACCTGGAGCCGCACATGGAGAAGACCGACACCGAGGGCAAGGGCACCATCGTGCTGGCCACGGTGAAGGGCGATGTGCACGACATCGGCAAGAACCTGGTCGACATCATCCTGACCAACAACGGGTACGCGGTGGTGAACCTCGGCATCAAACAGCCGGTGAGCACCATCATCGAGGCCGCCGAGGAACACAACGCCGACGCGATCGGTATGTCGGGGCTGTTGGTGAAGTCCACCGTGGTGATGCGCGACAACCTCGGCGAACTGAACGAGCGGGGGCTGACCAAGTACCCGGTGCTGCTGGGCGGCGCGGCACTGACCCGGGCGTTCGTGGAGAACGACCTGCAGGAGATGTACGGCGGCGACGTGCGCTACGCCCGGGATGCCTTCGAGGGGCTGCGCCTGATGGAGGCGGTGATGGCGGTCAAACGTGGCGAACCGGGGGCGGCCCTGCCCGCGCCGCGCACACGCCGGGTGCGGGCGGTGGACCGTGCCGAGGCCGAGACCGTCGAACTGCCGGCCCGGTCGGACGTCGCCGAGGACGTGGACGTGCCCACCCCGCCGTTCTGGGGATCACGGGTGGTCAAGGGCGTGAAGCTGAACGACGTCGTCGGTTGGCTGGACGAACGCGCCACCTTCATGGGCCAGTGGGGCCTGAAGGGCGCCCGCGACGGGGTGTCCTACGAGGAACTGGTCGAAACCGAGGGACGGCCCCGGCTGCGGATGTGGCTCGACCGGCTGCACACCGAATCGATCGCCGAAATGGCCGTGGTCTATGGCTACTGGCCGGTCTGGTCGGAGGGCGACGATCTGGTGGTCGCCGATCCCGACGCACCCGACACCGAGATCGCCCGGTGGACCTTCCCGCGGCAGACCCGCGGCCGCCACCTGTGCCTGTCGGACTTCTTCCGCTCCCGGGAATTGATGGAGGCCAAGGGCCCCGACGTCCTGGCGATGCAACTGGTCACCATGGGCGCATCGGTGTCGGAGAAGACTGCCGAACTGTTCGCGGCCAACTCCTACCGCGACTACATGGAGCTGCACGGCCTGTCGGTGCAACTCACCGAGGCGCTGGCCGAGTACTGGCACTCCCGGGTGCGCAGCGAACTGGGTCTGTCGGGCACCGACGCCGACGTCGAATCGATGATCCGCGACCAGGCGTACCGGGGCTCGCGGTACTCCTTCGGGTACCCCGCCTGCCCCGACCTGGAATACCGCCGCACCCTGGTCGAACTGCTCGACCCGTCCCGGATCGGGGTGGAACTCAGCGAGGAGTTGCAGTTGCACCCCGAGGAATCGACCGACGCAATCGTGGTGCACCACCCCGAGGCCAAGTACTTCAACGCCCGGTAACGGGCCGCGGTGTCGTGGACCGGCGTCGGTTGAGCAGGACGCGCAGTGTCCGTGTCGAAACCAGCCGACCCGTCCACCGAAGCCGGGAGCGGAACTCGGGTGACACAATGGCAGCCATGACGAGGACTCCGGCAGCAGTGTTGTGGGATTTCGACGGCACCCTGATCGACTCGGAGCCCTTGTGGCAACACACCCATGCCCGGGTGGCCGCCGAACTCGGTGGCACCTGGACTCCCGAGATCGCGGCGGCGATGCACGGCACCTCGTGGCCGGTGGCGGCCCGGGTCCTGCTGGACGGGGTCGGCGGGGCACACCTGCCGATCGAGTACGCCATCGAGCGGTGGCTGCAGTACGTACCCGACGGGCTGCGCGCCGGCGTCGACTGGTTGCCCGGGGCCCGGGAACTGCTCACCGGAATGCGGGCCGCGGACGTCCCCTGCGCCCTGGTGTCGTCGTCCTTCCGGCCGATTCTGGACGCGGTCACCGACGACCTGCCGGCGGACACCTTCGCCACCGTGATCGCCGGCGACGACGTCACCCGGGGCAAACCCGACCCCGAGCCCTACCTGCTCGCCGCCGCACACCTCGATGTCGACCCGCGCGACTGCCTGGTGATCGAGGACTCCGGCGGCGGGTGTGACTCCGGCAACGCGGCCGGGGCGGTGGTACTGGCGGTGCCGTCGGAACACCCGGTGCCCGCGGCTCCCCGTCGCGTACAGTTGCCCGGTCTGGCGGATGTCTCGTGGCACGACGTGCTCACCACCATCGCACCGGCCTGGGAGGAGTGATCGCACGCCGATGAGAGTCAGGTTCGCAGCCCTCGCGGCGGCCGGAGCGCTGGCGATGAGCGCCTGCACCACCGAGCCGGCCCCACCCGAACCCACGCCCAGCGAGGAGCCCGGCGACTTCGTGGTGGCCACCACCGTGCCGGTGCGGAATACCGACCCGGTGGCCGCAACCGGCACCGCCGACCAGGACTATGTCGCCAACACCTTCCAGACCCTGATGAAGGTGCCGCCCGGCGCCCAGGTACTGAAACCCGACCTGGCCACCGATTGCGGTTTCTTCGACGGGGTGCAGATCTACACCTGCACCATCGACGCGGAAGCCCGCTTCGCCGACGGGGAACCCCTGACCGCCGACGACATCGCCTTCTCCATCGAACGATCCCGCTCGCTGCACCCGCTGGACGGGCCCGGATCCCTGTGGGGTTCGCTCGAGGAGATCGAAGTGGTCGACCCGACCAC
>JAAYAO010000475.1 GCA_012719335.1 Propionibacterium sp.
GCGCTGGCCGAGTTGAGCCGGCGGCAGGCGACCGAACCGCCCGAGGTCGACCTCGGCGCGTCCTCGGCCCGCAACCGGCTGGTCGGCATCGTCACCCAGGTCACCGCCGACGCGGTGATGGCCGAGGTGGTCATTCAATGCGGGCCGCACACCATGGTGTCGCTGATGAGCGCCGAATCGGTGCGCCGGCTGGCCCTGGAGCCCGGGGCGCTCGCCGTGGCGCAGGTGAAGTCGACCATGGTGACCGTCGAAGTTCCCGGGGAGCAGTCATGATGCCGTCGGTGGAGCACGTCGACACCAACCGGCCCCGCGGCCCCGTCCGACCCATGCGCCGAGGACGCGGAACCCGACCCGGGCGCCGACTCAATCCCCTCCGGGCCCTGTTCGCCGCCGTGCTCGCGGTGGGGATGCTCACCACCGCGGCCTGCTCGAGCGCCGACACCGACCCCGGCTCCGCCGAACCCCGAGAGTTGGTCGTGTTCGCCGCCGCGTCCCTGGAGCCCACCTTCGAGCAACTCGCGCAGACCTTCGAGGCCGAGCACGAGGGGGTCACCGTCCAGTTGAACCTGGCCGGGTCGAGCGATCTGGTCGCCCAGATCAGCGAGGGCGCACCGGCCGATGTACTGGCCACCGCCAACGAGCGGACGATGGAGGCGGCCGGTGATTTCGTGACCGAGCCGGTGCCGTTCGCGACCAACACGCTGGTGATCGCGGTGAACCCGGGCAACCCGCGCGGCATCGACGGGCTGCAGGATCTTGCCCGGGACGACGTGGTCAGCGTGATCTGCGCCCCACAGGTGCCCTGCGGGGCGGCCACCGTGAAGATCCTGAACGCCACCGGCGTGAACCTGCAACCCGCCAGCGAGGAGAACTCGGTCACCGATGTGCTCGGCAAGGTGGCTTCCGGGGAGGCCGACGCCGGGCTGGTCTACACCACCGACATCGGCCGCGCCGAGGTCGACGCGGTGCCCTTCCCCGAGGCCGCCGAGGCGATCAATACCTATCCGATCGCGGTGCTGCGCGATGCCGAACAGCCCGAACTCGCCCGCGCCTGGATCGACCTGGTCACCGGCGAGGAGGGCCGCGCGGTGCTGGCCGAGGCCGGATTCGACCAGCCCTGACATGGCCACCACGATCGGCCGCACCGGCCGCGAACGAGCCCAACTGCCGGGCTGGATCCTCGTCCCGGCGATCATCGGCGCACTGCTGGTGCTGCTGCCGCTGGTGGCGATCCTGTTTCGGGTCGACTGGGCCAACTGGTGGCCACTGGTCACCTCTCCGGCCTCCCTGGACGCGCTGTGGCTCACCCTGCGCACCGCCGGCATCAGCACCGTGGCGTGCATTCTGCTCGGGGTGCCGATGGCGATCGTGCTGGCCCGCGGCACGATGCCCGGACGGCGGTTGATCCGCTCCCTGGTGCTACTGCCGCTGGTGTTGCCGCCGGTGGTCGGCGGCCTGGCACTGCTGATGGCCTTCGGCCGGTTCGGGCTGATCGGGCAGTACTTCGAGCTGGTCGGCATCCGGATCGCGTTCTCCACCACCGCGGTGATCATCGCCCAAACCTTCGTGGCGCTGCCCTTTCTGGTGGTCAGCCTGGAGGGTGCGCTGCGCACCGCCGGCACCCGCTACGAGGTGGCCGCCGCCACCCTCGGTGCGTCCCCGACCCGAACCCTGTGGCGGGTCACCCTGCCGCTGCTCGGCCCCGGCCTGGCCGCCGGCGCGGTGCTCTCCTTCGCCCGGGCGGTGGGGGAATTCGGCGCCACCTTGACCTTCGCCGGTTCACTGCAGGGACGCACCCGCACCCTGCCCCTGGAGATCTACCTGCAACGCGAATCCGACCCGGACGCCGCGGTCGCGCTGGCCCTGGTGCTGGTGGTGATCTCGGCCCTGGTGATGGCCCTGGTGCACGGACGGACACAGCATGACTGAGGTGCGCGTCCGGGCCACCGTCGAGGCCCGCGGGCTGGACGTCGACCTGCAGGTGGCCAACGGCGAAACCGTGGCCCTGCTCGGCGCCAACGGGGCCGGCAAATCCACCGTGTTGTCGGTGATCGCCGGCCTGCTCACCCCCGACACCGGCCGGGTCGAACTCGGCACCCGGGTACTCACCGACACCGACGCCCGGGTGCAGGTGCCGACCCACAAACGCCGGGTCGGGCTGCTCGCCCAGGAACCCGCGCTGTTTCCGCACCTCAGCGTGCGCGACAACGTGGCCTTCGGGCCGACCTCCCGCCGGATGAAGGACGCCAGAGCGCGCACCGAACAATGGCTGGCGGCGGTCGACGCGGTGCACCTGGCCGGCCGCAAGCCCGGCCAACTCTCCGGCGGGCAACAGCAACGCGTCGCGCTGGCCCGAGCCCTGGCCGGGGAGCCCGAACTGATGCTGTTGGACGAACCCCTGGCCGCCCTCGACGTCTCGGTGGCCGAGGACCTGCGCCATCTGCTCGCCCGCCGCCTCGAAGGCCGCACCACGGTGATCGTCACCCATGACCTGCTCGATGTGTTGACCCTGGCCGACCGGGTGATCACCCTCGACGGGGGCGGGGTGGTCGAGGACGGCCCCGCCCACGAGGTGTTGGCGGCTCCGCGCAGCGACTTCACCGCCCGGCTGGCCGGGCTCAACCTGCTGCCGGGAACCCTGGCCGAGCGGGCCGAGGGCACCGCGCGGGTGCGGGTCGGGCCCTGGACGGTGACCGGCACCGACCGGCTCGCCGACCAGCCCGGGGTGGGGACGGCGGTGGCGGCGCTGATTCAACCGGCCGCGCTCGCGATTCACCACCGCACCGACGACGACCCACCCGGTGGCAGCCCACGCAATGCGCTGCCGGCCCGGGTGATCGACCTGAGCGCCACCCCGTCCGGGGTGCGGGTGCGGGCCACCGCCGACGGGGATGCCCCGACCGTCGCCGCCGACATCACCGCGGCTGCCGCGGCCGACCTGGGGTTGGCCCCGGGCGCCGACATCTGGCTGACCGTGAAGGCCCAGGAAGTCGCGGTGCACCCGGCCCGGCGCTGACCGGGACGTGGTTTCGACGAGCTCAACCGACGTCCCGCTTCGGAGTGTGGTGCGTCAGGCTGCACCCGCGGCGGGTTTCGACGCGGACGCTGCGCGTCCGGCTCAACCAGCGTTTGGGGATTGATGCGAGACGCTGCGCGTCCGGCTCAGCCGGCGTGTGGGGTCGACGGGCTCAATCAGCGATTGGTCTCTCACGCTGATTGAGCCGCCGCGCTGTGCGCGGCGTGTCGAAATCCCGTCCGGTGTCTGCGGTAACTCAGCTCGGCAGCATCGACCCGGTTTGCAGGAACCGCTGGTGCCAGCTCAACGCCTGCGACAGGTCGTGCGGGGTGTGCTGGCCGTTGGCGACCTTCTTGGCCCGCTCGAAGTACTCCTCGAGCATCGGACGGTAGGTCGGGTGGGCGCAGTGCTTGATGATCGCCGCGGCACGTTCCTTGGGGGAGAGACCACGCAGATCGGCCAGGCCCTGCTCGCTGATCAGCACGTGCACGTCGTGTTCGGTGTGGTCGACGTGCGACACCATCGGCACGAAGGTCGAGATCGCCCCACCCTTGGCCGTCGACGGGGTGACGAACATCGACAGGAAGGCGTTGCGGGCGAAGTCGCCCGAGCCGCCGATGCCGTTCATGATCGCCGAACCCATCACGTGGGTGGAGTTCACGTTGCCGTAGATGTCGGCCTCGATCATGCCGTTGGTGGCGATCACGCCGTGGCGACGGATCAGCTCGGGGTGGTTGCTGATCTCCTGGGGACGCAGCACCAGCTTGTCGCGGTACTTGGCCGCCTCGTTGTTCATCCGGGTGGCGTACTCGGGGCTCAACGAGAAGGCGGTGGCCGAGGCGTTCACGATCTTGCCGGCGTCGATCAGGTTCACCATGCCGTCCTGAACGACCTCGGTGTAGCTGGTCAGGTTCTCGAACTCACTGTGCAGCAGGCCTTCGAGCAC
>JAAYAO010000476.1 GCA_012719335.1 Propionibacterium sp.
CAGTCGCGCCCCGCCGGAGACCCAGGGTCAGCAGTCGCCTCGGGTCACCATCGATCGTGGCTACCTCGATGGGGCCCGACCCCGGTCAGAGTCTCCGAGGTCGATGCCCGACTCTGGGCAGATCAGTGACGTCACGACCGTCGGCATCTCCGCGAACGTGCGCATCTACCCAACGTCCGCAGGGGGCCCGCTCTTTGGGAGGTCTAACGCCGCCTTCGGCATCCGGATCGTCGGGCGTTCGCAGCGGCTCACCCTCAACTACCGGACGACGGCCCAGAACCTCGCGTGGGCGGTAGGGGTGCTCTCCGGGGGCCAGTTCGTGGACTTGGAGGAGGGGGCCGAGAAATCGGCCGACTATCGCTCGGCGCGCAGCGGGCCGGTTCCCAGGCTGGTGCCCTGCGCGAACTTGAGTGCCGAACTCGATCAGGCAGCGGAGATCGTGACGGCTTGGATCGAGGATGGGGCCGCGCCCGAAACGGTCGCTGTCCTGGTGCGCGACTCGATGCAGCGAGACCGGGTCGTCGCTGCCCTCGGGGAACGTGGAGTCGGGGTTCGCCCAGTGGATCGGGGGTCGATCAAGCCAGGTCAGCCCGTGGTGATGACGATGCACCGGGCCAAGGGCACCGAGTTCTCGCGCGTGCTGTTGTTCGGCGTCAGCCAAGAGGCGATCCCCAGCCCGGTCCAGGACGAGACCTACTCACCGGACGCCCTCGCAGAGGCCCTGCTTCGGGAACGGTCGCTGCTGTACGTGGCCGCCACCCGCGCACGGGACGAGTTGGCGGTCTCCTGGAGTGGGCAGGCGAGCGAGTTCCTGTGAGGCTCAACGGCCGCGAGGGGCCGTCTTTCCGCGCCGTCCTCGCATCCACTTGGAGTCTGGGGCCGGCTCCCTTGGCCTGATGTCTGGCGCAGGCCGGGTGTTGCGACCGATGGCCGGTTCACCAACGCGGGCGCCCTGTTGTTCACGGACACGGGCCGAATCCATGCACAGTACGTCCGGCGGGCGCCGAACTCAGGCTTGCTGTCAGCGAACCACGACATCAAGGGTCCTGGCGTGAACGCCGTACGCCGAGTCCTGGAACTGATCGAAGGACGAATCGAGAGAACGGCGATCCTCACCCCAGGGGGCAGCAGCTGTTGATCGGTTACCTGCCCTCGTGCGCTCGGCTTGGCCGAATCTGCCGGGGTGGGAGTTGAGTCCAGCAGAGTGGTGTACGACCCGGTGATCTAGATCCGTGTCGCTCCGAGCATGGGGGGCGGTCATCGGGTGATTCTTCGAGAGATCTCTCACAACCAACTCGAAGGAAAGAGCACACCGATGACCGCTGTCTCCAGTATCGACGACCCCGCCCAGTTCCTGAACCACCTGCTCGGCCAGTCCTCCCCGGACCTGCTCCGCGACCTGTTGGAGGGGTTCGTGAACACGATCCTGTCCGCCCAGGCCGACCAGGTGTGCGGTGCCCCCTACGGGGCCCGTGACGAGGCGCGCACCAACCAACGCAACGGCTACCGGCACCGCGAGCTGGACACCCGGATCGGCACGTTGGATGTCGCGGTGCCGAAACTCCGTCAGGGGAGCTTCTTCCCCGACTGGCTCCTGACCCGGCAGGCCCGCTCAGAGAAGGCTCTCGTGTCGGTGGTGGCCACTTGTTACCTGCTCGGGGTCAGCACCCGGCGGATGGACAAGCTGGTGCAAGCGTTGGGGATCACCGGCATGTCGAAGTCGCAGGTGAGCGTGATGGCCGGCGAGCTGGACCAGCTGGTCGCCGACTTCCGCAACCGGCCCTTGGACCAAGGGCCGTACACGTTCGTCGCCGCCGACGCGTTGACGATGAAGGTCCGTGAGGGCGGCCGGGTGGTGAAGGTCGCCGTCATGGTCGCCACCGGCGTCAACGCCGATGGCTACCGCGAGGTACTAGGGGTTTCAGTGTCGACCACCGAATCGGCTGCCGGATGGCTCACCTTCTTCAAGGACCTCGTGGCGCGCGGCCTGACCGGGGTCGCCCTGGTCACCAGCGACGCCCACCAAGGGTTGGTCGAGGCGATCGGGGCGACCCTGCCCGGCGCGTCGTGGCAACGCTGCCGCACCCACTACACC
>JAAYAO010000058.1 GCA_012719335.1 Propionibacterium sp.
CACGGCATGGACAACACCATCAACGAGGAGCTGCGTTCGGTGACGATCGCGAACCCGTTCGTGCAGCCGGCCGTCAAGGCACCGACCCCCGGCAAGGGGGTCGGGCGTCCGCCGCACAGCCACACCACCGGCAAGCCGGACCACGCCGACGAGACCGGCGTACCGTCGCACGCCCGGGCACAGATGCCGCACCCGTCGCAGATGAACGAGCGCTGACCTCGGCGAGCACAACGCCGCGAAGGCCCGGCCGCATCCCGCGGTCGGGCCTTCGCGCTGTGCGGGTACGGGCCGGGATCGGCCTCAGTCGGCCCGTCCCCGGAAGAGGCCGCGGAGCCGTTCCTTGTGCACCGCGGCGACCGCGGTGAGCGGGATTCCGGCCGGGCAGACCTCGACGCATTCGCCGTAGCTGGAACAGGGGCCGAACTCGGTGTCCAACTGGTCGACCACCGCCTTGGAGCGTCTGCCCCGCTCCTGTTCCCCGTGCGGCAACAGCCCCAGATGGGCCAGTTTGGCGCCGGCGAACAGGTGCGCGGCCCCGTTCGGACAGGCCGCCACACAGGCGCCGCAACCGATACACGCCGCGAAGTCGAGCGCGGCCTCGGCGTCCTCGTGGCCGACCAGCATCGCATCGGCGTCCGGGGCGGTGCCGGTCAGCACGTCGATGTGCCCGCCGGCCTGAATCAGCCGGTCGAGGGCCGACCGGTCGACGACCAGATCGCGGATCACCGGGAAGCCGGCCGAGCGCAGCGGTTCGATCCGCAGGGTGGTGACCTGCCCGAAGGCCCGCAGGTGTTGGCGACAGGACGGGGTCTTCGGCACCGGCCCGTGCGGCCGGTCGTTCACGGTGACCCCGCAGGCCCCGCAGATGCCCTCGCGGCAATCCGACTCGAACTGGATCGGTTCGATGCCCTGCTCGGCGAGTTGGTCGTTCAGCCGGTCGAGCAACTCCAGCAGGCTCATCTCGGGGGTGGCGTCGTCGATCAGGTGGGTCTCGAACCGGCCGGGTTCGGACGGGCCGTCCTGCCGCCAGATCTCCAACTCGACCCTCATCGGTAATCCCTCACCTGTAGTGGCACCAGGTCGAATCGCAGCGATTCGAGGTGCCGGATGTGTTGCCCTTCGGGGGTGGTTTCCCAGGCCGAGACGTTGGCCCACTGCTCGTCGTTGCGGCGGGCCTCGCCCTCATCGGTGGCGTACTCCGCACGGAAGTGGGCGCCGCACGATTCGGTGCGATCCAGGGCGTCGTCGATCATCAACTCGGCCAGTTCGAGGAAGTCGGCCACCCGGCCGGCCTTCTCCAGCTCCTGGTTGAGCCGGTCGGCGGCCCCGGCCACCTTGACGTCGGCCCAGAACTCCTCGCGCAGGGCGCGCACCTCGTCCCGGGCGGTGCGCAGCCCGGTGTCGGATCGCGACACCCCGCAGCCCCGATACAGGATCTCGCCCAGTTCGCGGTGGAAGGTCGCCGGACGCCGGGTGCCGTTGTTGGCCAGCAGGGTGTCGGCCCGGTTCCGCACCGCGGCGATCGCCTCGGTGACCTCGGGCGCATCGGGGGCGATCAACTCGGTGGACGCCCCGACCCCGGCCAGGTAGTTCGGCACCGAGAAGGGCAGGGTGAACCAGCCGTCCACACAGGCGCTGAGCAGGGAGTTGGCGCCGAGCCGGTTCGCGCCGTGGTAGTTGCTGCCGGCCTCACCACCCACGAACAGCCCGTCGATGGTGGTCATCTGGTCGTAGTCGCTCCACAGCCCGCCCATGGTGAAGTGGGCGCCGGGGGCGATCCGCATCGGCACGGTGTACGGGTCTTCGCCGGTGGCGTCGTAGTACATCTCGAACAGGTTGCCGTAGCGCGAGGCGATGGTGTCGCGGCCGAGTCGTTCGATGGCGTCGCGGAAGTCGAGGTACACCGAGTTCTGCAGCGGCCCGACGCCCCGGCCGGCTTCGATCTCGGTGCGCGCGGCCCGGGAGGCGATGTCGCGCGGGGTGAGGTTGCCGTAGGCCGGGTAGCGGCGTTCGAGGTAGTAGTCGCGTTCGGATTCGGGGATGTCATTGGGGGGACGGTCGTCCCCGGCTGTGCTCGGCACCCAGATCCGTCCGTCATTGCGCAACGACTCGCTCATCAGAGTGGTCTTGGACTGCCAGTGCGACGACACCGGCAGGGCGGTCGGGTGGAACTGGACGAAGGACGGGCTGGCGAACAGGGCGCCGCGGCGGTGGGCCCGCCAGGTGGCGGTGGCATTGGAGTTCATCGCCAGGGTGGAGTGGAAGTAGACCGACCCGTAACCCCCGGTGGCCAGCACCACCGCATGGGCGGGGTGGGCGGTGATCTCACCGGTGACCAGGTTGCGGGTGACGATGCCCTGCGCCCGGTTGTCGGCGACGATCAGGTCGAGCATCTCGGTGCGGGTGTGCAGCCGGACGCTGCCGCGCTCGACCTGGCGCAGCAGGGCCTGGGCGGCGGCGATCTGCAACTGCTGGCCGGTCTGCCCGCGGGAGTAGTAGGTGCGCGACACCTGCACCCCGCCGAAGGAGCGGGTGGCGAGTTGGCCGCCGTATTCGCGGGCGAAGGGGGTGCCGATCGCCTGCAGGTGATCGATCACCCGAACCGATTCGGTGGCCAGCCGCACCACGTCGGCTTCACGGCCCCGGAAGTCACCGCCCTTGACCGTGTCGACCACGAATCGGGCGATCGAGTCGCCGTCCACCTTGCGGGCCCGGGCGGCGTTGATGCCACCGTGGGCGGCCACGCTGTGTGCCCGGCGGGGGGCGTCGTGGAAGGTGAAGCACTCGACCCGATAGCCGAGTTCGCCCAGTGCGGCCGCGGCACCCGCCCCGGCCAGACCGGTGCCGACCACGATCACGGTGAACT
The DNA here is from genome assembly GCA_012719335.1 of Propionibacterium sp. GTDB lineage: Bacteria > Actinomycetota > Actinomycetes > Propionibacteriales > Propionibacteriaceae > JAAYAO01. The sequence continues at coordinate 2,867 of JAAYAO010000058.1, forward strand.
TGCGGCGGTTGGCGGGGCTGACCAGCCGGTAGTCGGCGCGCCGCCGATCCCAGGCCGTCAGCGGGTCACCCTCGGGCAGACGGGCATCGAGACCGGGCATCACAGCATCCCCGCCAGCACTAAGACCGGGATCAGGGCGTTGCCGATCAGGATCGCGATGGCCAACACCGCACCGATCGTCACCCACACCAGCCGGAGCCGGCGACCGGTGGCACCGACGTCCTGCAAGACGGTGCGCCAGCCGTGGAAGACGTGGAGCGCCAGCACGACCATGGAGAGCGCGTAGAAGACGGCCATCGGCACCCGGCTGAAACTGGCGACCAGGTTCTGGTAGGCGTGCATCGTGCCGTCGGCATCGGCATGGCGGTACGTCTCGGGGGCGAGCGCGGCACCGATGGTCAGGTCGAGCAGGTGGATGATCACGAAGACCAGAATGATCACCCCGCCGAGCAGCATGGTACGGGCACCGAAGGCGGTCAGGCCGGTCATCATCCGGCGGCGCCGGTGCGGCCCGCGGGCGGCGCGTCCGCGCAGCCACAGCATGACCGCGGCGATCAGGTGCACCAGCAGGCTGGTCACCAGCACGACCCGCAGCGTCCAGAGCACCCCGGTGTGCGGAATCAGCGGGTAACCGACCTCACGCAGCCATTGGGCGTAGCTGTTGAAGGCCTCGGCCCCCTGGTACACCTTCAGGTTTCCGATCATGTGCACGAAGACGAACGCCACGAAGATCACGCCGGTGATCGCCATCGCGAGCTTCAACACGAAGCTGGACGGCCGAGGCCGGCGGTGGGTCTGTCGTTGCTCCTCGGCCCGCAGCACGGTCATGCCCTCGACCCTAGCCGAGCCGACGAATCACCCGACACACGGACGATCCGGGCCACCCTGTTGCGCCGGTTGACCGGGCGCCCTTTTGCGTCGGTCGAGCAGGCGCGCAGCGCCGTGTGTTGCGTCGGTCGAGCAGGGCCGCAGCGCCGTGTGTTGCGTCGATTGAGCAGGGCCGCAGGCCCGTGTCGGTCGTACTGAGCTCGTCGACGTGAAACCAGCAACCCACAAATCCGGCAACACCCACATACGAAACCGGCACGATCGAGCCGCTCCTGACCCGGAAGTGGGTCACCCGACCCACAACAACAGCATACCGGCACGATCCTGCCGCTTTCCTCTTGACTCCCCAGCACAAGAGGAGGAAACTGAACAAACCGGCACGATCGAACCGGATGGAGGCCTCGTGGACGATCCAACCGATCTTCCCGCAGCGGTACGGGCCCGGCGCCGGGCGCTGCGGTTGGGGCAGCGCGACCTGGCCGATCTGGCCAGGGTCTCCGAACGCTTCGTCCGGGCGGTCGAGGCCGGCAAACCGACCGTCCAACTCGACCGGTTGCGCGCGGTGCTGGACGCCCTGGGCCTGGAACTGCGGGTTACCCTGCGGGGCGAGCATGACTGATCTGCGGCAGGTGCGGCGCGCCACGGTGTTCAAGCAGGGGGTGCCCGCGGCCACCCTGGCCCGCACCGACTCGGGCACCCGATTCAGCTACCTGCCCGACTATCCCGGCCCGGCGGTGGCCACCACCCTGCCGCTGACCGACGCACCCGAGGAACGGCCCGGCGGCGCGGTGCCCCCGTTCTTCGCCGGGCTGCTGCCCGAGGGGCGCCGGCTCAGCAACGTGCGCCGGGCCCTGAAGGCCTCCCCCGACGACGAACTGTCCCTGCTGCTGGCGGTGGGGGCCGACCTGATCGGCGACGTCCAGGTGTTGCCCGAGGGCACCGACCCGCACGAACCGGCCCCGCTGGTGCACCACGGCAAGGACTTCTCCGATGTGTCCTTCCACGAACTGTTGGCCGAATCGGGCATCGTCGACCCGGTCGGTATCGCCGGGGTGCAGGACAAGGTGTCGGCCCGGATGTTGTCGGTGCCGATCGCCTCGGCCACCGAGCGGTACATCCTGAAACTCGATCCGCCGGAGTTCGCCGATGTGGTGCGCAACGAGGAGTACTTCCTGTCGATCGCCCGCCGGTTGCGGCACCCGGTGACCCGGGCCCGGGTGGTGCTCGACCGCGACGAGCGCCCGGGCCTGCTGGTGACCCGTTTCGACCGGGTATCCGAGAACGGCACGATGCGCCGGCTGGCGGTCGAGGACGCGCTGCAGTTGCTCGGGCGGTATCCGGCGGAGAAGTATTCGGTCAGCTCCGAGGAGGTCGCCCGGGCCGTGGGCCGGGTCTGCGCGGCCCGTCCGGTGGCCCTGCGGGCGGTGTTCCAGCAGTTCGTGTTGGCCTGGTTGACCGGCAACGGCGACCTGCACGCGAAGAACATCTCGGTATTGCGCGACGGCAACGAGTGGCGGGTCTCCCCCATCTACGACGTCCCCAGCGGCCTGTTCTACGGCGACCGCACCGCCGCCCTGCCGATGCAGGGCCGGCTGGAGAACCTGGTGCGGGCCCGCTTCCTGGACTTCGCCGGTGACATCGGGTTGCCCGTCCGGGCCGCCGAAACCGCCATCGCGGAAGTGCTGGCGGTCACCGAGACCGTTCCCGACGACCTGCGGGCCGGGGCGCTGCCGCTCACCGACCGGGTGGTGCGCGATGCCTGCCGCAGCCTGGAACGGCGCCGCCGCGACATGCTGCCGCCGCAGAAGTGATTGGACAGGAGCCGAGCACCCATTAGACTCGGCAGCGCGCTGGTCCCAGCGCACGCGGATGTAGCTCAATGGTAGAGCCCCAGTCTTCCAAACTGGCTACGCGGGTTCGATTCCCGTCATCCGCTCTCCTCCCCGGGCCCGCTGTCATCTCGTCGGCGGACCCGCGTCGTGTTCGCGGGATGAATCTCCCTGCCGCGTAGCCAGTTTGGAAGACTGGGTACCCGACGCGCCCGGCCCGGGCCGCCGGGTACCCGAGGAGAGGAACCCCGATGCGCTCCCCCGACGACGCCCTGCCCAGCCTCAGCCGATCGGTGGCCGGACGGGTGGCGATCATCACCGGCGCAGCCAGCGGGATGGGTCGCGCCACCGCCCTGTTGCTGGCTGCCGAGGGAGCCCGGGTGGTGGTGGCCGACCGAAACACCGAGGGTGTGCAACGGGTGGTCGCCGAGATCGCCGAGCATTACGGCCCCGACCTGGCCCTGGGTGTGCCCTGTGACGTGGCCGAACGAGCGGATCTGCAGCGCGTGGTGAACGAGACCGTCGCCTGGGCCGGTCGGCTGGACATCGTGGTGAACAACGCGGGCACCTCCAGGCGCAACAGCACGGTGCAGGACGAGGACGAGTTCGAGGCCGCCTGGCAACACGTTCTGGACGTCAACCTGACCGCGCAGATCCGGCTCGTCCGTTTCGCCCTGCCCCATCTGTTGGAGTCCGACGCCGGCCGGGTGGTGAACATCTCCTCCACCGAGGCGATGATCACCCAGCGCGGGGTGCTGTCGTACTCGGCCTCCAAGGCCGGCATCGTCGGGCTCACCAAGGCGCTGGCGGTGGATCTGGGTTACCACGGCATCACGGTGAACTGCATCTGCCCCGGCCCCGTCGACACCCCGATGACCCGGGTGGCCTACGACCCGCAGGTGCAGGCGGCCTATGCGAAGGCGCGCACCGCCGTCCGGCGTTACGGCTTGCCCGAGGAGGTCGCCCAGATGACTCTCAATCTGTGCCTGCCGGCGTCCTCTTTCACCACCGGTGCAATCATCCCGGTCGATGGCGGGCTGACGGCCCGACACACCTGATTCGGGAGGTCGTGCCGGAGGCTGCCGCAGTGGCCTCCGCGGGGCTAGCATGTGCGTCAGCAGCCAGCTTTTCGACTGTGATGTAGGTACCCCATGAAGATCTCCTTTTGCACCACCTGCAAGGGACGCACCCACCATCTTCGACAGACCCTGTTGGCCAATCTGCGCCACAACGTCGACTGGAACCGGCCCGAGGACGTGGAGTTCGTCGTCCTCGACTACTCCAGCGACGACGGCCTGATTGAGTGGCTGACCACCGACCCCCGGCTGCAGCCCTACCGACGAGCGGGCATTCTGCGGTTCGCCTCCGCCCCCGGGCAGACCCATTTCCGGCATTCGCACGCCAAGAACATGGCGCACTTCCTGGCCACCGGCGATTACGTGTGCAACCTGGACGCCGACAACTTCACCGGCCCCGGTTTCGCCCAGTACCTGCGCTCGGTGTTCAAGGCCTGGCCGTGGGCGATCGTGGCCACCGACCGCTTCGACAAGCGCCTCAACGCCGGCCTCTACAAGGGGTCGATGGGGCGGGTCGCGCTGAGCTACGGCTCGTTCGCGATGCTCGGCGGCTACGACGAATCCGACCGCTTCCGGGGCTGGGCCGGGGAGGATTCCGACCTGGTGATCCGGGCGGTGCGGTACCGGATGCGGCCGGTGTTCATCCGGGACCGGAAGTTCCTGCGGGTGGTGCTGCACAGCGATCTGGAGCGGATCGTGCACACCGAACACAGCGATGCCTCGGCCGAGTTGGCCCGGATCGCCGCCCTCGACGGCAGCCAGATGACCCCGATCCTGAAATACCTGGTGAACCGGGCGGTGGCGCCGCGGGTGGCCAACCGGGGCGTCCCGCCGGGGGCCGGGGAGATAGTGTGGCACGACGTGACCACCCAACCGTGGGAGGTCGAAGCAGTCGGCTGATCGGGTAGTTCGGAAGGGTTTCATGAGTCGTTTTCCGCTGTTCCCCCATCCGCACCCCACCCCCGCCGACGAGCGTGCCGCGATCGTGGCCGACCCGGGGTTCGGCACCCGGTTCACCGACCACATGGCGCTGGCCACCTGGACGGCCGGCACCGGTTGGGCCGACCGTCGCGTCACCGCCTACGCACCTTTCACCCTGGACCCGGCCACGGCCGTCCTGCATTACGCCCAGGAAGCCTTCGAGGGCTTGAAGGCCTTCGCCCACCCGGACGGGTCGGTGTGGGCGTTCCGGCCGGAACGCAACGAGGCGCGGTTGGCCGATTCCTGTGCCCGGATGGGTCTGCCGAGGTTGGACGAGGGCGACATGCTCGCCTCGATCACCGCGCTGGTGAACGCCGATCGGGCATGGGTGCCCACCGGTGGTGAGGCCAGTTTGTACCTGCGCCCGTTCCTGTTCGCGTCGAACACCGGCATGTCGGTGCAGGCCGCGACCGAGGTGACCTACTGCTGTATTGCCAGCCCGTCCGGGCCCTACTTCGGTGGGGACGGGGTGCAGCCGGTGGACATCTGGTTCGCCACCGACTACATCCGGGCCGCTCCCGGGGGCACCGGGGCGGCCAAGTGCGGCGGCAACTATGCCGGGTCGATGGCGGCCCAACTCGAGGCCGAGCGGCACGGGTGCTCCCAGGTCGGGTTCGTGGATGCGGTCGAACGGCGGTACGTCGAGGAGCTGGGCGGGATGAACCTGTTCGCGGTGACCTCCGACGGGCAGTTGATCACCCCGAATCTCACCGGCACGATCCTGCCCGGGGTCACCCGCAGTGCGATCCTGGAGTTGGCCGGGGACGTCGGGCTGACCGCGGTGGAGCGTCCGATCGAACTGCGGGAACTGCGCTCCGGGGCCGACGACGGCACGATCACCGAACTGTTCGCCTGCGGCACCGCCGCGGTGATCACCCCGATCGGCCGGATCGCCGACCTCGACGGTGAACACGTGATCGCCGGCGGACGCCCCGGCGAGATCACCCTCACCCTCCGCGGCATCCTGACCGACATCCAATACGGTCGCCGACCCGACGCCCACGGCTGGCTGACCCGCCTGGTCTGACTTCTGGCAGGACGCTTCACCTCCCGATGGGTACGACGCGGGCAGAGCCCGGGCCAGCCGACGTTCGGGGGCGGGGTCAGTCCTTCTTCTTGTCCTTGGATTCCTTGAGGGCTCCGGCGACACCGCCGGCCACGCCCCAGAGCAGGAAACCGCCGGGCAGCAGCATGCCGGCCGCGGCCCCGATCACCGCTCCGCCGACCACGCTCTCGTGACCGTCGATCGCCTTCTTGACCTTGTTCCCGACATCCTTGAGCAGATCGTCAGCCATCGGATTCTCCTTCGTCACCGGTTGGCCCCATTGTGGCCGACGGCGACAACTCCGCGATGGCCCGCAGGGCATCCACATGTCGGGACCAGACCTCGCGGACCTCGGGGGTCAACGACAACCAAGTGCGCGGACGCTTGCCCACGTAGCCCTTCTTGATCCGCACCAGACCGGCCGCCTCCAACTGCGAGGCCTGCCGGCTCAGCACCGAGTCGCTGATCTGCAGGTGGTCGCGGATGCTGGCGAAGTCGGCCTGTTCGGCCACCGCCAGCGCCGCCACCAGGGAGAACCGCACCGGATGGGTGAGGTGCTCGTTGAGCTCATTGCGCGGGTGTGTCATCGCCGGGCTTCCGCTATCGCTCCGGACGCGGTCAGGATGGTGATCCCGCCGGCCACCGCGAAGTGCCACACCAGGTTGCCGGCGAAGACCGTCGTCCCGAGGGCGATGCCGGCGACCCAGAGCAGCGACCAGGCCACGGTGATGAAATTCCATCGCGCGGAGAATCCGCGCTTGGTGGTGCGCCCGAAGACGCTCATCATCACCATCGAAATCCCCAGCCAGACCAGAAACACCGCCATTACCGCCAGGGCCGCGGTGCGTCCGGCGTGATCGGTGGCCAGGCCGAGGCCGACCATCGCCATCGCCGAGGCGGCCCCCATCACCATCAAGGCGGCGATTTGCGGCCAGGATGCGCCGGCGCTGGTACTCGCCCCGACCTGCTCGGCCCGCTCCAATAGTTGCCGGGCCTGCGCCGAACCGACCCGGCCCTCGTTCTCGGTGCTATCCATCACAAAACCCTCCGAGTGAAAGTTGTTTCCTTTTCGGAAACTACTTTCGCAGATACTTTCCGGTTTGGCAAGTACTTTCGAGAAACCCAGGCGGTAGTCCCTGCCTGCACGCGGTCACGGCTCACCAGCGTGGGGGGCTACTGGGTGACCGGCAGGAGCAACCAGGCGGCCAGTTCCATCGGGTGGTCGACCCCGGCGAGGTATTGGGCCATCACCCAGCGGGACGCCTGGGTGGTGATCGCGGAGGGGGAACTGTTCCAGTGCGGCACGATCCGCTCATCGACCAGCGACATCGCCGCGATCGCCTGGGTGGCGGTGCGCGGGTCGACCGGAAGCACCGTCGACAGCGGCATCCCCCACCCGAGCAGGCCGGCCACCCGTTCCACCAGATCGTCGTGCACCCAACCCCCGACGGCCGCCACTTCGAGGGCCAGAATCGCGTCCTGGGCGGTCCGGGGTGGGTTCATCGCGGTCAGTTCCAGGTCGGCGATCCGATCCAGATAGGGCTGCGGGTCGCCGTCCACCGCGAACACCCCGACCACCGCCCGCACCAGGGCCGAGACCGCCCCGGGCACCGGCGTCAGGTGTTGCACCGCATCGGCCAATCTGTTCGCCCACGCCGGGTCACCGGTGCGGGCCAACTCCATCGCGCAGGCACCGACCACCAGCGGCTGCTCGGCCGCGCTGGTGGTGCGGATCGGCAGACGTTCCAGCACGTCGCCGGCATCGGCCACCCCGGCCGAAGCCCCGGTGGACAGGATCACCGCGTCCTCGGCGGCGAGCTCCTCCCCATCGGGGTGGGTTTCGACGATCGCCCGGGCCCAGTCCGGCACCAGGTCGTGGGGATGCCGGCCGAAGGCCAACGGCAGGGTGACCGTGCCGCGGGGGCCGTGCAGCAGCACCTCGTGGATCGCCCCGTGCGGCTCGGTGTTCGACAGCAGGGTGACCCCGTCCTCCTCGTCCACGACGATGTCGCCGACCGACCCGCGGGTCAGGCCGTGGTCGGGGGCGTTCACCCCGATCTCCCCGGACGCGGCGACCCCGGTCACCGGCGGCAGCCAGCTCGGCAACAGGCCCTGGGCCTCGGCCACCCCGCCCAACTCCTGCACCGTCCAGGCGGTGACGTGGGTGGCACCGGGTTGCAGCCGGGCCGGCGGCACCTGCACTCCGCGGTCGGTGTCCACCGCCACCCCGCGACGCAGTGACCCGAACAACACCTGTTGGTCGTAGTGGTCGGCCGCCATCAGCCAACCCTCGGCGCCCAGGTGCCAGGTCCACACCGGGGCGGGTGGGGGCACGGCCACCCCCGGTTCGGTCTGCTCGATCAACCCCGAGTGCTGCACCGCGTCGGTGTGGGCCAGGTCGATGTGCGCTCCGGGCCAGTCGGCCCAATCACCGGACGAGGCGCTCAGCCGAATCTGCCAGGTGCGGTCGAAGGTGTGCCGCAGCTCCAGCCACACCCCCGGGTCACCGGCCGAGGGCCCGGCGAAGCGCACCTCGTCGACCTCGCGCGACATCTCGGCTCCGTCCAGCCAGCCGGTGGTCTCCCAGCGCAGCCCGCGGCATTCCACCCCGGCGGTGCCGTCGACCACCCAGCAGTCGAACCCGTCGTCATCGGTGAACACGTCGCACCCCCGTGCGGCCCGGGCGTTGACACCTCGGGCACCAGTACACCTGCCGTCCGGCCAGCGGGGTGGCACGCACCGTGGCACCACACACCAGACAGGGTTGGCCGGTGCGGCGGTAGACGTACACCTCACCGCCGTGGTCGTCCACCCGCGGGTCACGGCCCATCGCCTCGGGGGTGTGTTCCTCGGCGACCGTGTCGATCCGGCCGGTGCGCACCCCCTCGGTCATCAGCGCCACCAGGTCGTCCCAGATCCGGTTCCAGACCGTGCGCGGCAGCCGTTTGCCGGGCAGCATCGGGTCCACCCCGGCCCGGAACAGCACCTCGGCCCGGTAGATGTTGCCGGGGCCGGACACCACCGACTGCTCCAGCAGCAGGGCGGCGATCGGTTTCGCGGAGGCGTGGATCCGCCGCCGGGCGAGATCGGGGTCGGCGTCGGCCCGCAACGGGTCGGGGCCCAGGCCGGCGCGCACCGTCGCCACCCGGGCCGCATCGATCAGGGCGCAGGTTTGCGGGCCGCGCAGGTCGGCGACCTGTTCGTCGGTGCCGATCCGCAACCGCACCACCCCGCGCACCGGCTCGGGTTCGGTCAGGGTGAGGGTGCCGATCAGCCCGAGGTGGATGTGAATCCAGGCGTCGGGGTCGAAGGCGACGAAGAGGTGTTTGCCCCAAGCCTCGGCGCCGAGCAGCTCACGACCGTCCAGAACGGCGGCTTCGTCGGCGAACCGGCCCTGCGGTGAGGTCACCCGCACGACCCGTTGGGCGAAGTGCCGGTTCAGCTCATCGGCGAGTCGGTGCAGGACGTGTCCCTCCGGCATCGGCTCCCCCAGATCGCAGTCAACGGTGTCGCATTCAACGTGTGCCACCTAGGCTAGGGCCATGTCCACCGGCCATGACGAACCCCGTCCCCGCGATTTCGGACGCGACGGCGTTTCCAGGCTGGTCAACGAAGACCGCGCAATGCGTGCCCGGGAGGTGTCCCGGCCCCGCCCCGAGGACGAGGCCGCCGCGGTGCGCGAGGCCGAGGAGATGCTGGCCCGCGCGCGGCGCTAGGCGCGTACGCCGGACATCCGGCACCTGTCCGGGTGATGTCGGTCAGCGCTGCAGGTTGGTGCAGATGCAGAACCGGTTGCCGTCCGGGTCGGCGAGCACCCACCATTCGGGGGCGTGGGAGTCGTCGACCAGGGTGCCGCCGGCGGCGAGAATCCCACCGATCCGCTCCTCGGCCCGGTCGTGCGGTACCCAGACGTCGGGATGCCAACGCTGGGACGAGCCGGCCCCGGCGGGCTGGAACCACACCGTCGGCGCGTGGGTGCCGCCGGCCACCTCGTCCTCGGCGACGACCTGCGCACCGAGGACCACCGACCAGAAAGTCGCTTGCGTGCCGGTGGTGGCGGTGTCCAGGCCGAACTCGACGACGGTGTGGTCGGTGACCGGTTCGTGCCCGGCCGCGGCGGCCAACTCCGAGATGGAGCGGGCCAGGGCCAGGTCGCGGTCGGTGACCCCGCCGACATCGTGGCAGTACAGCTTCACCTCCACCTGCGGGTAGGTCAGGGTCAGATCCGGGTGGTGGTCGGCCGCCTCCGCGGCGTCGGCGATCCGCTGCACTAGGGCCAGTCCGGCGGTGAAACTGCCGGTTCGGTAAGTCGCGTACAGGGCGTCGGAGATCATCCGCCAGTCGGGCAGGTCGGCGGCCAGAACGTCGGCGCTCTTCAGTCGTTCGCTCATGGATCCAGGGTCGCAAACGCCGTCACCGGTGGGCCACACCCGTGCCGGCGTCCCGTCCGGCGGGGTCGCGGACGACCCGGGGCTCAGTCGAAGATCGGCCCGACGGTGCGGGTGCGCTTCAGCTCGTAGAAGCCGTCGTACTCGGTGACCAGCGCGAACCCGTCGAACAACCGTCCGGCCTGCTCCCCCTTCGGGGCCGGGGTGATCACCGGGCCGAACAGGGCCTTGCCGTTCAGGTGGATCACCGGGGTGCCGACATCGTCACCGACCGGGTCCATGCCCTCGTGGTGGGACGCGCGCAGGGCCTCGTCGTTGGCGTCGGTGTCGCCGGCAGCCAGCAGATCCTCCGGCAGCCCCACATCGGCCAGTGCCTTCGCCACCGTCTCGGGGGTGCGCGGCTCCTCGCCGGGGTGGTAGCGGGTGCCGAGCGCGGTGTAGAACTCACCGAGCTTGGCCGAGCCGTACTGCTGCTCGATCGCCAGACACACCCGCACCGCGAACCAGCCCTCGTCCATCGACTTGCGGTAGTCCTCGGGCAGATCCCGGCCCTCGTTGAGCACCGACAGGCTCATCACCCGAAAGACCGGGTCGATGTCGCGCACCGTGGCCACCTCGACCAGCCATCGCGAGGTCATCCAGGCCCACGGGCACATCGGGTCGAACCACAACTGGACTTTCACAGGTGTCGTCATGCCCGTCATGGTAGCCACCGCATCCCACTGCACCCAGGGTTCGTGCGATAGAGTCACGCGGGAATCCGTATCGATTTGTGGATCCGGTGCGTGCGTCGGACCGACGAGAAAGTGCAGGTGGTATGTCTCCCAACCTGACCCGGGCCGAGGCCCAACAGCGCTCCCGGCTGGTGACCGCCGGTTCGTACGAGATTCTGCTCGATCTCGGCGGCCGGGACGTGCCCGAGGCGGACACCTTCTTCCGCAGCCGAACGACGCTGCACTACCAGGGTCAGGACGACGGCATCAGTCATGTGGATCTGATCGCCGAGGAGATCACCGAACTGTTGCTGGACGGGCAAACCCTCGAGGTCGACTTCGACGGATCCCGTTTCGAGTTGCCGGTCACCCCCGGCGACCACGAACTGCAGGTCACCGCGGTGCACCGGTACTCCCGCTCCGGTGAGGGCCTGCACCGGTTCGTCGACCCGGCCGATGACCGGGTCTACCTGTACACCCAGTTCGAGCCGGCCGACGCCCGCCGGGTGTTCGCCTGCTTCGACCAGCCCGACCAGAAGGCGACCTTCGAGTTCACCGTGATCGCGCCCGAGTCGTGGTTGGTGTTGTCGAACGCCCCCGCGGTCGACCCCGAACCGGTCGGCAACGGGCTGGGCCGGTGGGAGTTCGCCCCGACCCTGCGGATGTCGACCTACATCACCGGCCTGATCGCCGGCGAGTACCACCGGGTCACCGACTCGCACACCGGGGCCGGTGGGGAGATCCCGCTGTCGCTGGTCTGCCGCCGATCGATGATCGAGCATCTGGACGTCGACCGGCTGTTGGACACCACCCGGGCCGGGTTCGAGGTCTTCGAGAAGCACTTCGGCCTGCCCTACCCGTTCACCACCTACGACCAGATCTTCGTCCCCGAGTTCAACGCCGGGGCGATGGAGAACGCCGGGCTGGTCACCATCCGCGACGAGTACCTGTTCCGCTCCCGGGTCACCGCCGCCGCCCACGAGGGCCGGGACAACACGATCCTGCACGAGTTGGCGCACATGTGGTTCGGCAACCTGGTCACGATGACCTGGTGGGACGACCTGTGGCTGAACGAGTCGTTCGCCGAATGGGCCTCGCACTTCTGCCAGTCGGAGTACCTGGACGACCCCGAGCGTCCCTGGGTGACCTTCTGCAATGCCCGCAAGACCTGGGCCTACCGGCAGGACCAATTACCCACCACCCACCCGATCGCCGCGGACATGGTCGACCTGGAAGCGGTCGAGCAGAACTTCGACGGCATCACCTACGCCAAGGGCGCCTCCGCGTTGCGGCAGTTGGTGGCCTATGTCGGCAAGGACAACTTCCTGGCCGGGGTGCGGCAGTACTTCAGCGACCACGCCTTCGCCAACACCCAACTGTCGGACCTGCTGGACGCGCTCACCGCGGCCTCCGGCCGGGATCTGTCGGACTGGTCCCGGCAGTGGCTGGAGGTGTCCGGCGTCAGCACCCTGCGGGCCGAGTTCGAGGTGGACGATCAGGGCCGGTTCACCACCTTCGCGGTGCGCCAGAGCGTGCCGGAGGAGTTCCCGGTGTTGCGCGATCACCGGGTCGCGATCGGCCTCTACGCCGACCGGGACGGGGTGCTCACCCGGGTGCACCGGGTCGAGTTGGACGTCGCCGGCGAACTGACCGAGGTGGCCGACCTGGTCGGTGTCGAGCAGCCCGACCTGGTGTTGCTCAACGACGACGACCTGACCTACGCGAAGGTGCGGCTGGATCCGCGTTCGCTGGACACCCTCGTGCAGCGGATCGGGGATCTCGATTCGGCGCTGGCCCGGGCGGTGTGCTGGGCGGCGGCCTGGGACATGTGCCGCGACGGTGAA